>JBDIAF010000390.1:0-2772 GCA_039812245.1 Agromyces sp.
CGTCTTCGTGCTCGTGGTCGACGACGCGGGACGCGCCGTCGGCTGCGGCGGGGTGCGCCGGATCCAGCGCTCCGAGGAGCAGCTCGTGCGCTTCGAGGTCAAGCACCTCTGGCTCGCGCCCGAGGCCCGCGGCGCGGGCGAGGGCCGGCGGCTGCTCGACCAGCTCGAGCGCCGCGCGCGAGAGCTGGGCGCGCAGGAGCTCGTGCTCGACACGAACCGCAGCCTCGAGGCGGCCGGCGGCCTGTACCGGTCGAGCGGCTTCAGCCAGATCGAGCCCTACAACGCCAACCCCAACGCGACCGACTGGTACGGCAAGAAGCTCGTCTGAGGCATCCGCCCGGCGCTCCCCCGCCGGCCTCGGCCATGCCTGCGGCCTCGCGGGTCTGGGGCTTCGCGGGTCTGGGGCCTCAGAGCGCGTAGGGCTCGGGCAGGCCGGTTCGCAGCTCGGGCGGCAGGTGCGAGAGGTCGTTGTGCACCACCAGGCTCCACGGACGGCCCGGCTTCTGCGTGAGCACCGTCAGCCCGCAGTTGGCCTGGTTGATCGAGACCCAGCGCCAGTCGGGCGACTCGAGCACCTCGCGCACGAACCAGGCGATCACGAAGTTGTGCGTGATGAGCAGCTCGTGCCGGTCGTCGCGGTGCGAGCGCAGGAACTCGGCGACGGCGTCCGCCATCTGCGCGCTGCCGGCCTCGATCTCGGCCTCGGTGACGGCGCCGAAGAACGGCGCATACGCCGAGGGCGTCTCGGGTGCGGGACCGGAGGGGATGCAGTCGAACAGGAGGGGCGAGGCCTCGGGCGTGACCGCGGGCAGCTTCGCGGCGATGATCTCGGCGGTCTCGGCGGCGCGCTGCAGCGGCGAGTGCCACGCCGCGTCGAAGGGGATGCCGCCGAGTCGCTCGGCGAGGAGCTCGGCCTGTCGTCGCCCCCTCGGTGAGAGCGGCCCGTCGGGCATGCCGTGCTCGGCGTCGAGCTGCTCGCCATGGCGAACGAGGTAGAGGTGGTGTGCCACGAGATCTTTCCCAGTCGGTCGTACGGTTCGTCGCCCTCAGGCGACGATGGTCGCGGGCGCGGCATCGGCCGCCCCGCTGAGGGCCGTCTCGTCCGTCGCCCCAACGGCGACGACCGAGAACGGCCGGGAGACGAGGTCTGCGGCCAACTGCTGCACGTCGTCGGCGGTGACGCGTGCGATGCGGCGCAGGGCCTCGTCGAGGTCTTGGAACTCGCCGAGCGTCAGCTCGGCGCGGCCGAGACGCGACATGCGCGTGTCGGAGTCTTCGAGGGCGAGCGCCGACGCGCCGCCCAGCTGGCCCGCGGCGCGCGCGAGCTCGTCGTCCGTGACGCCGTGCTCGGCCAGCCGCTCGAGCTCCGCCCGCAGCAGCTCGACGACCGTGGCAGCCTTGGCGGGGGCGCAGCCGGCGTACATGCCGAAGAGGCCGGCGTCGCTGTACGCGGGCGCGAAGGAGTACACGGCGTAGGCGAGGCCGCGACGCTCGCGCACCTGCTGGAACAGTCGCGACGACATGCCCGAGCCGAAGATCGCATTGAGCACGCTCATCGTTGGCCGGCGGTCGTCGCTCGCGACGAGGCCCGGCACGCCGACGAGCAGGTTGACCTGCTCGAGCGGGCGCTCGACGACGGTCAGCGCCGGGCCCGCCTCGAGGGGCGCCGGCAGCGCGGAGCGGCGCTCGACCGGCGCGGACTCGACCTCGAGCCGCCATCCGGCCTGGCGCAGCGCCGCTTCGAGGTCGGCGACGAGGGCGTCGTGGTCGACGGCGCCGGCCACGGTGACCACCAGGTCTTGCGGGCGGTAGTTGGCCCGGTAGTGCTCGTGCACGGCGTCGCGCGTCGCGGCGCGGATCGTCTCGGGCGTGCCGCCGATCGGCCGGCCGAGCGGGTGCGAGCCCAGCACCGCCTCGAAGAAGCGCTCGTTCGCGACATCGGCGGGGTCGTCGCCGGCCATCGACAGCTCTTCGAGGATCACGCCGCGCTCGTTCTCGAACTCGGCGGCGTCGAGCAGGGACGAGGTGAACATGTCGGCGAGCACGCCGACCGCCATCGGCAGGTCGCGGTCCTGCACCTTGGCGTAGTAGCAGGTGTACTCCTTCGCGGTGAGCGCGTTGTGCTCGCCGCCGACCGCGTCGAAGGCGACCGCGATGTCGAGCGCCGAGCGCTTCGCGGTGCCCTTGAAGAGCAGGTGCTCGAGGAAATGGGTGGAGCCGTACGTCGCGGGGTGGCCGGCCTCGGTCGGCTGCTCGTCGCGCGAGCCGACGGCCACCCAGAAGCCCACCGTGGCGCTGCGGGCGCCCGGCACCTGCTCGCTCAGCACGCGCACGCCCGAGGGCAGCACGCTGCGCCGCACGAGCGACTCACCGGCGGCCCGGAACGAGAGCTCGGGCAGTGCGAGTGGGAGTTCGACGGCGCCGTTCATCCCGACCAGCCTATGCCACGAGGCCCCGGCGACGCCCGGCCGGTGGGCGGCCGCTCGTGCCGGAGCGCGGGTCGGAGCGCGCGCCCGGCCTCAGGCCGAGGCTCGGTCGAGCTCGACCAGTTCGGAACGGTGCAGCTCCACGGCGGACGCACGGATCAGGGCGTCCACGTGCTCGGGCCTCGTCGCACCGGCGATCGGCGCCGCGACGACGCGACGCGTGCGAAGCCACGCCAGGGCGATGCTCGCCGGCGGCGCGCCGTGCGCGTCCGCGACCTCGTCGAGCGCCGCGAGCACGCGAGCCGCGCGTCGCCCGAGGCCCCTCGTGAGCCGGGCGATGGGGTCG
>JBDIAF010000391.1:0-2769 GCA_039812245.1 Agromyces sp.
GTGTCGCCCGTGGCGTCGCCGGGCGTGCCGTCGCTCGTGGTGCTGAGCGTCGAGGCATCCGTCGCGTCGATCGTCGGGTCGGGCGCGGGAGCATCTTCGGCGTAGGCGGGCGGAGCGCCCGCGACGCCGAGCAGGGCGATGCTCGTGGCAGTGGCAGCGATCAGGGCGGCGCGGCGTCGTGGGGTACGCGACCTCTGATTCGCAGCTTCATCCATGCGGTGTGGCTTCATCGTCATTCCATGGGTGCCGGTTTCGGGTACCGACGAGCCTCAGTCTCGCATCCTCGGCAGCGACACACAATGGAAGAACGGTGAGAGAACGTCACCTTTTCGGGGTGGATTCGGACGCCTCGATTCGCCCCGCAGCGGCGGACCGAACGGAGCACCCGAGCGATCGGCCGGGGTCAGGCGAGCCGCGCGCCCGCCCCGGCTGCGGCCCGCGCGACCACCTCGCCCGAGGCGACGAACGCGGTGATCCGCTCGATCTCGGGGGAGAGGAAGCGGTCGACGCCGGGCACCGAGCCCGCGTCGGCGAGGAGCGAGACGACGGCGGCCGTCGCGGCGCCCGGCTCGAGCGGCGCACGCAGCTGCAGCCCCCTGGCCGCCGTCATGATTTCGATCGCGAGCACGCGCGTGAGGCCGTCGATCGCCCGGCGCAGCTTGCGGGCGGCGGCCCAGCCCATCGAGACGTGGTCCTCCTGCATGGCCGACGAGGGGATCGAGTCGACCGAGGAGGGCACCGCGAGGCGCTTCATCTCGGAGACGATGCCGGCCGCCGTGTACTGGGCGATCATGAGGCCGGAGTCGACGCCGACCTCGTGCGCGAGGAACGGCGGCAGCCCCTGGTTGCGGGCGCGGTCGAGGAAGCGGTCGGTGCGGCGTTCGCTCATCGAGGCGACGTCGGCCGCCGCGATCGCGAGGAAGTCGAGCACGTAGGCGACCGGCGCCCCGTGGAAGTTGCCGTTCGACTCGACCCGGCCGTCCTTCGTGAGCACGGGGTTGTCGACGGCGCTCGCGAGCTCGGCCTCGGCGACCGAGACGGCGTGGGCGACGGTGTCGCGCGCGGCGCCGTGCACGATGGGCGCGCAGCGCAGCGAGTACGCGTCCTGCACGCGGCCGTCCTCGGGGCCCTTGTGCGAGTGCACGATGGGCGAGTCGGCGAGCACCGCTCGGAAGTTCGCGGCCGAGATCGCCTGACCGCGCTGCGGGCGCAGCGCCTGCAGGTCGGCGGCGAACACCGCGTCGGTGCCCATCAGGCCCTCGACGCTCATCGCGGCCGAGACGTCGGCCGTCGTCAGCAGCAGCTTCAGGTCGGTGATCGCGAGGGCGAGCATGCCGAGCATGCCGTCGGTGCCGTTGATGAGCGCGAGGCCCTCCTTCTCGCCGAGGTGCAGCGGCGCGATGCCCGCGGCTGAGAGGGCCGCCGAGGCATCCGTCAGCTCACCGGACGCGTCGCGCACCTCGCCCTCGCCCATCGCGACGAGCGCGCAGTGCGCGAGCGGCGCGAGGTCGCCCGAGCAGCCGAGCGAGCCGTACTCGCGCACCACCGGCGTGATGCCCGCGTTGAGGATCGCGGCGTAGGTCTCGGCGGTCGCGCGGCGCACCCCGGTGCGTCCGGTCATGAGGGTCGACAGGCGCAGCAGCATGAGGGCGCGCACGACCTCGCGCTCGACCTCGGCGCCCGAGCCGGCGGCGTGCGAGCGCACGAGGCTGGCCTGCAGCTGGGCGCGGCGGTCCTCGGCGATGAAGGTCGTCGCGAGGGCGCCGAAGCCCGTCGAGATGCCGTAGTGCGGGTTCGGGTCGGCGGCGAGGCCGTCGACGATCGCGCGGCTGCGCTCGACCTCGTCGAGGGCGGCCGGGTCGAGCACGACGGATGCCCCGTGGCGGGCGACGGCGACGACGTCGTCGATGCTCAGGCCGGCGATGCCGACGGTGACGGCCTGGGGGGTGCTGGGCGCGGTGCTGCTCATGCTCCGATTCCACACCGTCGCGAGGTGCCCTGCGAGGCATCCTGAGCCATGCGCGTCTGGAATCCCAGACCTGGCGATACGCTGTGGGCATGACGAAGGCGAAGGTGCCCGCGGCCGACCAGACGCTCGCGATCCTCTCGCATCTCGCGCACCAGCGCGGGCCCGTTCCGGCTGCGACCATCGCGACCGCGCTCGGGCTGCCGCGCTCGACCGTCTACCACCTGCTCGCCGTCATGCAGGACCGCGGCTTCGTGGTGCACCTGCCCGAGGAGCGGCGCTACGGGCTGGGCGTCGCCGCGTTCGAGCTCTCGAGCGGCTTCAGCCGGCAGCAGCCGCTCGCCCGGCTCGGTGGGCCGCTCGTGGCGGGGCTCGTCGACCGCCTCGGCGAGAGCGGCCACCTCGCGGTGCTGCACGGTCGCGACGTGCTCTACCTCGTCGAGGAGCGCGCTCCGCGCCGCCCCTCGCTCGTCACCGATGTCGGGGTGCGGCTGCCCGCCCACCTCACCGCGACCGGCCGCGCGATGCTCGCCGCCCTGCCGCCCGCGCAGCTGCGCGCGCTCTACCCCGACCGGGCCGCGTTCGCGTGGCGCGGCGACCCCGAGGCATCCGGCGCCTGGCGGTACTCGCGGCTGAAGCAGGTGCTCCACGGCGTCCGCGAGGCCGGCTGGGCCGGCGAGGACGGCGAGGTCACCGAGGGGCTGGCCTCGGTCGGCGTCGCCGTGCTCGACCACGTCGGATGGCCGGCCGCCGCCATCGCGGTCACCTACCGCGGCGATTCGGATGCCGCGGCATCCGTCGAT
>JBDIAF010000392.1:0-2768 GCA_039812245.1 Agromyces sp.
CCGTCCAGCCGATCGCGTAGCTCACGTGGTGCAGGCCCATGCGGTCGACGATCTCGAAGAACTCGTCGAGGCCGTGCTCGAGGCTGCGCACGACCACGCGCGTCGCCTGCTGTCCCAGCAGTCCCTCGAAGGGCACCTCGCGCGCGTTGTCGAGGTTCCACTCGGTCATGCCCGCGGTGTAGAGGCGATGGCCGTCGGCCAGCTCGATCATGAACTTGCCGGCGGGCAGCACGGCGCGGATGCGCTCGAGCACCGCGGTCGGGTCGAACACCTCGACGTGCTCGCGCACGTAGCCGTCGGGCGCCTCGTCGTCGCGCCGCATCGTGACCGCGCCGTTGGCGCACACGACATACTCGGGCCGCAGGCCGAGCTGCGCGATCACCGGGCCGGTGCTGTTCCACGACCGCCCGGTCGCGAGGGTCACGTGGTGGCCGCGCGCCTGGGCGTCGGCGATCGCCCGGGCGACGGCCGGGTCGATCGTCTCGTCCTCGTGCATGACGGTGCCGTCGACGTCGAGTGCGACGAACCAGCAGTCGGCGTCGGGCAGCGCGGCCGGCGCCGGGGCGTCGCCGCGGCCCGTCGAGGCATCCGTGGCGGCGTCGTCGATCACCGAACGGATGCGGGGCGGCCTGCGATCGCTCACCGGCCGACCGGCTCCAGGATCTCGAGGCCGCCGAGGTAGGGGCGCAGCGCCTCGGGCACGACCACCGAGCCGTCGGCCCGCTGGTGCGTCTCGAGCACCGCGACGATCCAGCGGGTCGTGGCGAGCGTGCCGTTGAGGGTGGCGACCGGGGCGGTCTTGCCGCTCTCGGTGCGGTGACGGATGTCGAGGCGGCGCGCCTGGAACGTCGTGCAGTTCGACGTCGACGTCAGCTCGCGGTACGCCTGCTGGGTGGGCACCCAGGCCTCGACGTCGTACTTGCGCGCGGCGCTCGAGCCGAGGTCGCCCGCGGCCGTGTCGATCACGCGGTAGGCGAGCCCCAAGTCCTGCAGCATGCCCTCCTGCCAGGCGAGCAGGCGCTCGTGCTCGGCCTCGGCGTCGGCCGGGTCGACGTAGCTGAACATCTCGAGCTTGTTGAACTGGTGCACGCGGATGATGCCCCGCGTGTCCTTGCCGTGGCTGCCGGCCTCGCGGCGGTAGCACGTCGACCAGCCGGCGTAGCGCAGCGGCCCCTTCGAGAGGTCGAGGATCTCGTCGGCGTGGTAGCCGGCGAGCGCGACCTCGCTCGTGCCCGTGAGGTAGAGCTCGTCGGCGGGCAGGTAGTAGACCTCTTCGGCGTGCGAGCCGAGGAAGCCGGTGCCCTGCATGATCTCGGGGCGCACGAGCGTGGGGGTGATGAGCGGGGTGAAGCCCGCGGCGATCGCGCGGTCGAGGCCCATCTGCATGAGCCCCAGCTCGAGGCGGGCGCCCACGCCCTTGAGGTACGAGAAGCGCGCGCCCGACACCTTGGCCCCGCGCGCCATGTCGATCGCGTCGAGGAGCTCGCCGATCTCGAGGTGGTCGCGGGGCTCGAACTCGAACGCGGGGATCTCGCCCACGGTCTTGAGCGTCACGAAGTCGTCCTCGCCGCCCGCCGGCACTCCGTCGATCACGACGTTGCCGATGCGCTGCACCGCCGCGGTGAAGGCCGCCTCGGCCTCGCCGGCCGCGTGGCTGGCGTCCTTCACGGCCTGGGCCAGCTGCTGCGCCTGCGCGACGAGCTGCGCCTTCTCGTCCTTCGGGGCCTTGGCGACCTGCTTGCCGAACGCGTTCTGCTCGGCGCGCAGCGTCTCGAACGCGGTGATCGCGGTGCGGCGGGCCGCGTCTGCGGCGACCGCCTCGTCGACGAGCGAACTCGACTCGCCGCGCAGCTCCTGAGAACGCTTGACCAGCTCGGGATTCTCGCGAAGCAGCACAGGATCGATCACCCGGCAAGTCTATTGGCTCCCTGAGCTCGTCGAGCTTGGCTCCCTGAGCTCGTCGAAGGGCGCCGACCCGGCATCCCTTCGACAAGCTCAGGGAACCATCTGTACCGTTGCCCTGTGGTGAGCGAAGCGAGCGCGGCGGACGCCGCTCCTGTGACGGGTGGTGTCGCCGTGCCGTCGCGCGCCGCGATCATCAGCAATCCGACCAAGCAGGGCATCGACGGACTGCGCGCCGCGGTCGCCAAAGCTGAGGAGCGCCAGGGCTTCGCTCCCTCGCTCTGGCTCGACACGAAGGCCGACGACCCGGGCAAGGGCATGGCGCTCGAGGCGATCGAGGCCGACGTCGACCTCGTCATCGCCGCCGGCGGCGACGGCACGGTGCGCTCGGTCGCGGCGGGGCTGCGCGGCAGCGGCGTCCCCATGGGGATCGTGCCGCTCGGCACCGGCAACCTCTTCGCCCGCAACGTCGACATCCCGGTGAACGACGTGGCGGATGCCGTCGTGCTCGCGTTCTCGGGACGCGACCGCGCGGTCGACGTGCTCGTCGCCGAGATCGCGCGCCCCGACGGGACGGCGGAGACGCACGCCTCGCTCGTGATGGCCGGCATCGGCATCGATGCGGCGATGATCTCGAACACGAACCCCGAGCTGAAGAAGCGGGTCGGCTGGCTCGCGTACGTCGACGCCGGACTGCGGGCGCTGCCCGCGTCGGAGCCGTTCCGCATCACGCACCGCATGGACTCCGGCCGGCACCACCGCTCGAGGGTGTCGAGCATCCTCGTCGCGAACCTCGGCTACCTGCCCGGCAACCTCGAGCTCGTGCCCGACGCCGAGGTCGACGACGGCCGCCTCGACGTGGTGCG
>JBDIAF010000393.1:0-2761 GCA_039812245.1 Agromyces sp.
CCGCCTCGGCGCGCATCCGCGACGCGGCCGCCTCGTTCTACACGACCGCGTTCAATATCGGCATCGGCGGGGGTGCGCTGCTCGGCTCGGTGCTGTTCGGGGTGATCGGCGTCGCCGGCCTGCCGTGGGTGTTCGTCGCGCTCCTCGTCTGCTCGACGAGCGCGCTCGTGTGGACCGCGCTGGTGAACCGCGTCGGACGCTGAGGAATCCGGCGCTCAGCTCTGCCAGCCGCCGGGCGGGCCGATGACGAGCAGGCCGCCGAAGACCGCCGCGATCGCGACGACCGAGACGGCGACGAGCAGCACCGGGCGCGCGAGGAAGAAGCGCAGCACGTGGTTCCACCACCTGCCGTCGTCGGGGTGGTCGGATGCCTCGCGCCGCCAGTCGCCCTCGAGCCGGCCCCGGCGGATCAGCCAGAGCTCGAACGGGATCGTCGCGTAGGGCACGATCGCGGTGAGCACCGCGAAGGCGATGAGGCCGACGCTCCAGCGCTGGTTGACGCCGACGAGCACGGCGCTCACGGCGTACGAGAGGAAGACGAAGCCGTGGATCGAGCCGCCCACGAGCACGGCCCAGTCGAGGCCGCCGGCGTACTTCAGGATCATCGCGAGGATCAGGATCGTCCAGGTGACGGCTTCGGCGAACGCGAGGCCGCGGAACAGGCGCTTGGGGGTGAGCGTGGTCATGATGCTCCCATCGTCCCCGAACCCGGGCGCCCGAGGCATCCGTCGAAGGTTGGAAGCTACGCTGACACGGTGAACGAGTCAGAGACCCGGGCCCTCGTCGAGTCCCGCCTGGCGGTGATCCCCGACTTCCCGGAGCCCGGCGTGCTCTTCCGCGACCTGACGCCCGTCTTCGCCGACGGCGAGGCGTTCCATGCGCTCGCCGAGGCGCTCGTCGCGCCCTTCGCCGGCCGCTTCGACGTGCTCGCTGGGGTCGAGGCGCGCGGCTTCCTGCTCGCGGCGGCCGCCTCGGTCGTGGCGGGCGTCGGCGTGCTGCCGGTGCGCAAGGCGGGCAAGCTGCCCCGCGCGGTGCTCGCCGAGGAGTACGCGCTCGAGTACGGCACCGCGGCCCTCGAGGTGCACGAGGGCGAGCTGCCGCCCGGCACTCGCGTGCTCGTCGTCGACGACGTCCTCGCGACGGGCGGCACCGTGGGCGCCGCGACGCGACTCGTCGCGCGCGCCGGCTGGCGGCCCGTCGGCGTCTCGGTCGCGATCGAGCTCGAGGACCTCGGGGGTCGAGCCGCCCTCCCCGACGGCCTCGAGACCTACAGCCTGCTGCGGTACTGAGATTCCGCCGGTCGAGTAGGCGCGCCGGCGCCGTATCGAGACCCGGTGACGAGGTCTCGATACGCTTCGCTACTCGACCGACGGCTTGGATGCCTCGCGGGCGCGCAGGTCCTTGCGCAGGATCTTGCCGGAGGCCGACTTCGGGATCTGCTCGATGAACTCGACCACGCGCACCTTCTCGTGCGGCGCGACGTGGGCTGCGACGTGGGCCATCACCGCGTCGGCGTCGAGCGACGCACCGGCTTGCAGCACGACGAAGGCCTTCGGCACCTCCTGCCCGTCGGCGTCGAGCACGCCGATCACGGCGGCGTCGGCGATCGACGGGTGCTCGAGCAGCACCGCTTCGAGCACGGCGGGGGCGACCTGGTAGCCCTTGTACTTGATGAGCTCCTTGAGCCGGTCGACGATGCGGAACACCCCGTCGCCGGTCATCGTCGCGACGTCGCCCGTGTGCAGCCAGCCCTCGGCGTCGAGCATCTCGGCGGTGGCATCCGGCCGGCCGAGGTAGCCGGCCATCACCTGCGGGCCGCGGATCCAGAGCTCGCCCGGCGCGCTCTCGGCGACCGCGGCGCCGGCCTCGCCCTGCGGCGCCTCGACGTCGCGACCCGTCTCGGGGTCGACCAGCCGGGCCTCGGTGTTCGCGAGCAGCACGCCGATCGACGAGCGGTCGAGGTCGTCGCGCTCGACCGGGATGACGTGGGTCACGGGGCTGGTCTCGGTCATGCCGTAGCCCTGGCAGACGGTGCAGTCGAGGCGCTTCGCGACGAGCTCGGCGAGCGCGCCGTCGAGGGGCGCGGCCCCCGAGAAGACGACCTTCACGCTCGACAGGTCGTACTGGTCGACGAGCGGGTGCTTCGCGAGCGCGACGGCGATCGGCGGCGCGATGAACACCCAGGTCGCCCGGTGCTCGCTGACCACGCGCAGGAACTCGGCGAGGTCGAACTTCGGCATGGTCACGAGCGCGGCCCGCTGGCGCAGCGCGAAGTTCAGCAGCACGGTCATGCCGTAGATGTGGAAGAACGGCAGCACCGCGAGCACCCGGTCGCCGTCTTCGAGGCCGATGCTGCCCTGGCACTGCGCGACGTTCGCCACGAGGTTGCGGTGCGTCAGCATGACGCCCTTCGGGCGGCCGGTCGTGCCCGACGAGTAGGGCAGCACCGCGAGGTGCGTCGCCGGGTCGAAGCTCACCTCGGGCGCCCGGCGCCCCTCGCCGAGCATCTCGGCGAGCGAGGGATGCCCCGGCGCGCCGTCGAGCACGACGAGCTGCTCGTCGGGGATGCCGAGGGCCGTGGCCGCGGCGGCCGCACCCGGCAGCAGCGGCCCGACCGTCACGAGCCAGCGCGCGCCGGCGTCGGTGAGCTGGTTCGCGATCTCGTCGGGCGTGTAGAGCGAGTTGATCGTCGTCGCGGTCGCGCCGGCGCGCAGGATGCCGTGGAAGACCGTCGCGAAGGCAGGCACGTTCGGGCAGAGCA
>JBDIAF010000394.1:0-2752 GCA_039812245.1 Agromyces sp.
TCCAGGTGTAGGCGTCCTGGTAGCTGAAGTCGCCGCAGTGGCATCCGGCGAAGACCGTGTCGGCGTTCGCCTCCACCACCTGGAAGTCACCGCCCGACTTGGTGATGCTGCCGCTCAAGAGGGCATAGGTGTTGCGGTCGTAGCCGAAGAGGCTGTGCTCGGAACCGCCGAGGTAGATCCGCCCGCTCGACTCGGCGACGCCGAGCTGCCAGATGCCGTTGGTCGACGAGCTGAACTGCGGGGCCCATGGCAGCAGCGGTGCGCCCGCGGTGGACTGGAACCCGGCGCCGCTACGGGCGACGGCACTGCCGCTCTGGCTGAAGTAGCCCGCGAAGTAGGCCCGGCCGCCGTCGGTGGCCGCCTCGACGCCGACGCTCGTGCCGTTCAGGTTCGGGTTCCAGTTCGTGTCCGGCGCGCCGGTCGCGAGGTTCACGCGGGCGCCGTTCCACGAGCTCGACGTGACCCCGCCGGAGCCCACGAGATGGGTGAACGAGCCCGAGACGTACAGGTTCGAGCCGTTGACCGAGAAGCCGCGCACCTGCGCGACGCCGCCGGTCGTGCGGTTCTCGACGTTCACCTGCCAGCCGGGCGAGGTCTGCCCGGTCGTCGGGTCGAGCACGACGAACGCCGAGCGGGGCGCGCCGTTCACCGTGGAGAACTGCCCGCCGACGGCCAGCCGCCCGTCGGGCAGGGCGGCGAGCGCCTTGACCTGGTTGTTGAGCACCGGCGCGAAGCCCGGGATGAACTCGCCCGTGTTCACGTCGAACGCGGCGAGGAAGGGGCGCTCGACCTTGTTGGAACCGGTCGCGTTCAGCGTCCGCTGGACGTACTGGAAGTTGCCGCCGACGTACACGCGGCTGCCGACCTGGGCGAACGCCGCGACCTCGGTGTTGAGCTCGCCGTCGACGCCGTTCGCCTGACCGGTCACGCCCCAGACGGTGCGCAGCGCGTCGCTGTCGGGCATGGCCCGCAGCGTCTGCGCGGGGGCGCCGGCATCCGGGATCGGCGGGAAGCTCAGCTCCGACAGTCGCAGGCGCGGCCGCAGATACACCTGGGTGAAGGGGATCGCGTTGCCCGCGCCGTTCGTTGCCGAGTAGAGGTAGGAGGTGGCCGCGTTCTGGCCTGCGACGGCCGAGCCGTAGCCGAAGCCGCCCGTCCAGCCCTGGGCCTGGCGCACGTTCGTGTCGACGCGGCGGAACTGGGTGTTGTTGCCGAAGCTGTTGGTCGTGCCGCCCGATCCGGTGCTGGCGTCGAACCGCCAGCTGCCGACCGGATGCTCGCCGCGGAAGGTCCAGACCCAGCGATCGCGCTTCGGCATGGCGAAGCGCGCCTCCTGCCAGCTGGTGCCGGTGGTGTTCGTGGCCCGGCGCAACCGCACCCCGTCGGGGAGCGCGCTGACCGCGCCGTTGTTCAGGAGGCCGTCGACCGTCTGCGCCGGCAGCTGGGCGACCTGGAACGCATCGGGCCCGGTGACCGTGCCGCGCAGGACGTCGGGCGTGCGCAGGCCGTTGTAGTAGTTCTTCCACCCCTCTCGACCGCGACCCACGAGCACCCAGCCGCCGCCGTCGGTGGTCATGTCGCAGTAGAACTGCGCGGGAGCCTTGAGCGCCGGGGTCAGCAGCCAGTAGACGCCGTCGGTCGACGCGGGCACGTTCTGCTTGATCTCCCAGCACGATGCCGCCGCTGTGACCGACGAGGTGCCGTTCGGCAGGGGGTCGGCCGCCTGACTCGGCGTGGCCGTGAACAGGAGCATCGAGGCGACGGTCGCGACGGCGGTGCCGATCGCGAGCGCGGCCCTCCTGATCCGGCGGGTGGGGCTCATCGCGCTGGTCATGATCTACCTCTTCTGCTCAGGCGCAGGTCGCGCCGTCGGGGATGTCGTGGGTCGAGACCCGCCAGAGCCCGTCCGTGTAGACGAGCCCGTACCGGTTCAGCACCGGGTGGCCGGGTCGATAGAGCTGGTCGGCGACCGAGTCGCCGTTGGCGTCGAGCACGTCGATGTCGCTCGTGTCGATGCAGACCGACAGCTGGGCGGTCGGCGGCGCTGCGGCGAGGTCGATGGAGTCGACCGTCGTGCTCGTGATGCGAGCCTGTCCGACCTGGGTGTAGCCCATCTTGCTGCGCTCGAGGGCGAGCGCCTCGACCTCGCCCTTGACGAAGCCGACCGCGACGGCGTCGAGGCCCTCGGTGCCCCCGTCGGCGCGCTGGAGCACCTCGTTGGTGGCCGTCACGAGCGCTTCGACGGATGCCACGGCGGCCTGTTCGGAGCTCGCCTCGTCGCCGAGCGGGGCCGGCGTCGGGGTCGGCAGGGCGAGCGGCGTCGCCGAGGGCTCGGCCGCCGCGGCGTCGTCGCCGGGCTGCGCGGTGCGCTCGGCCGGCACGGACGTTCCGATCGCGATCGCGATCGCGGCGATCGCTCCGGCGCCGACGAGCGCGGCCAGGGCGACGGCGGCGCGACGCCGGCGGCGCGGCGGATCCGGCGGGCCGATGGGGTCGCCGAGGTCGTCGTCGTCGAAGTCGTCGTCGATCGTGCGCGGGGTCATTCCGCACCTCCTCGGGAGGCCGCTGCCGATGCGCCGACGAGGGCCCGGTTCGCTTCGTACTCCTGCGCCGTCTCGCGGAGCCCGTCGGCGAGGTCGATGGAGGCCGTCCAGCCGAGCCGGGCGAGGCGGGAGCTGTCGAGCAGCTTGCGGGGCGTGCCGTCGGGCATCGAGGGATCGAATCGAACCTCGCCGCGATACCCGACCACCTC
>JBDIAF010000395.1:0-2740 GCA_039812245.1 Agromyces sp.
GGGTTCGCCGACGATGGTGTCAAGAGTGGACTGTGACATGCGGAACCTCCGTTCTCGAGCTCGGCCGCCTTCGGCGCGAATGGCAGCGAGATTTCGCCGCCTCAACAAGGGTAGGCGCATGCGCTTGGCGATTGGTTGTGTGCTCACGCGGGAATATTGCGTGATCTCGGCCGATCGCCGCAGAACCGTGCGAGCGCGGTAGGGTTCGGGCATGACCGCGACCGGGCAGGGCGACGAGGCGCTGCGCACGGCGAGCGAAGTGCGCGCCGCGCTCCGGGCCGCGGCCTCTCCAGCGCGTGCCGCCGGTGCGGCGCGTTTCTTCAAGACGGGGCCCGGCGGCTACGCCGAAGGCGACGTGTTCATCGGCGCGACGGTGCCCGCGACCCGGGCGATCGTGCGTCGGGCCGTCGCGCTCGCGCCCCGCGAGACGGCCGAGCTCGTCGCGAGCCCCGTCCACGAGGAGCGCCTCGCAGGCCTGCTCGTCATGGTCGAGCGCTTCCGCCGAGCGGGCCGGGCCCGCAGCCGGGACGAGGCCGTGCGAGAGGCCGAGCACCGCGCCTACCTCGCGGCGGTGCGCACCGGGCACGTGAACAACTGGGACCTCGTCGACGCCAGCGCCGAGTACCTCGTCGGCGAGGTGGCGTTCCCCGCCGCCCCCGTCGCAGAGGTCGAGCCGGCGCTCGTGCGCGAGCTCGGGGCATCCCGATCGCTGTGGCAGCGCCGCGTCGCGGTGCTCGCGACCTTCGCCGCGATCAAGGCGGGCGACGCGCGGCCGACCCTCGCGATCGCCGAGCGACTGCTCGACGACCGCGAGCCGCTGCTGCACAAGGCGGTCGGCTGGATGCTGCGCGAGGCCGGCAAGCGCGTCGACCGCGCGGTGCTCACCGGGTTCCTCGACGCGCACGCGCCACGGATGCCCCGCACGATGCTGAGCTACGCGACCGAGCACCTCGAGCCGGAGCAGCGGGCGCGCTACCGGGCCATGCGGTGAGGCGGGCCGCGCCCGGCGAGGCGGTCAGTCCGCCCGCTCGAGGGCGGGGCGCCACATCGTCGTGATCGGCGACCGCTCGTCGAGCGGCGAGCGGAAGCCGCCGACGACGCGGAAGCCGGCGCGTTCGTAGCGACGGTCGTTCACGGGGTTCGTCGACTCGAGGTACGCGGCGAAGCCGTCGGCGGCGAACACCTCGACGTTCGCCGCGAGCATCCGCTGGGCGAGGCCCTCGCCCCGGCGCGACGGGTGGGTCGCGAGCAGGCTCAGGTAGTAGTGCGGCGCGTCGTGCGGGTGATTGGCATCGAAGCGGTCCATCAGCTCGGCGAACGCGCTGCGCTGCGCGGCGCCGAGCTGCTCGTCGACGATCGCCGTCGCGCGTGCGAACTGCTCGTCGCTCATCTCGGTGCCGCCCGGCGGGATCCAGACCGCGACGGCGGCCCCGTCATCGACCAGCCACGCCGTCTCGTGACGGAGCGCGCCCTCGACGAACGGAGCCCAGAACGCCGGCAGGTGCGCACGGGAGCCGTCGGGCCGCTGCAGCATCGGCCCCCAGATCGGATCGTCGGCGAACGCGAGGGCGATGGTCTCGGCGACGGCCGGGACGTCGGCATCGGTGGCGAGTCTCGCATGCACCCGCTCATCGTCGCACGGCCGGGGCGCAGGCGCCCGGGTCGGACATAGCGAAGGCATAGGCGAACCGTCTACGGTTGGGCGGAACCCCACCCGCCCGCATCGTCGAAACGAGGCCCTTCCCATGTCTGCACGCCCCAACGCCGCCGCCGCCCTGGTGCTGCCCGCCGTCGCCTTCGTCGGCTCCGCCGCCGTCGCCGTCTACGGGGCGGTGTCGACGGCCACGGCCAGCCAGACCCTGAGCACGGCGCTCACGAGCGGCACCGGCACCGCGGTCGACGTCTACGGCAGCCAGTCGGCGATCGTCGTCTCGTCGGGCCTGCTCACCGCCGGCATCGTCGGCCTCGTCGTGTCCATCGCCCTGTTCGGCGCGCTCATCGCCTTCGGCGCGTTCTCGAAGCCCGCCGACGAGCCGCAGGTCATCGAGGTCGACGGCGAGGTGTTCGACGAGGCCGAGCTCGACGCCGAGCCGGCCGTCGAGGAGCCCGCGGAGACGCCGGCCGCCGAGCCCGCCGCCGAGGAGGCCGTCGTCGCCGAGGAGCCCGCCGCTGCGGCAACCGACGATGACAAGGACGCCACCCGCGCCTGACCGTCGCATCGTCGGTCGAGTAGGCGCGCCGGCGGGCGTCGGCGTCTCAGAGGCTCTTCGCCATGTGCAGCGAGGCCGCCTCGAAGCCGAGGCTCTCGTAGAGCTCGATCGCCGGCACGTTGTAGGCGAACACGTTGAGGCCGAGCGTCGGCGAGCCGTGCTCGCGGGCGACCTGCTCCGCGTGGCGCATCGCGGCGCGGCCCAGGCCTCGGCGGCGGAACGGCTCGCGCACGTGCACGTCCCAGACCCACCAGCCGTCGCCGCCCTCCTCCCAGGGGCCGAGCCACAGCCAGCCGGCGTCCTCTCCGTCGGAGAGGATCGTGAGCAACACGTGCCCGGCGTTCAGCTCGCCGTCGGTGAAGAACCGCTGCCTGGACGCCTCGGCCGCAGCCGCGGCCTGCGCCTCGGTGTCGCCCGCGCGGATGCGGGCCGCCTGGTAGTACGCCATCGACTCGGGCAGCCAGAGCCGCACGTCGTCGCCGGCCATGGGCACGAACTCGATCTGCGAAACCCGGGTATCCGTCACCGTC
>JBDIAF010000396.1:0-2738 GCA_039812245.1 Agromyces sp.
TTGGGCACCGCGCCGAGCCGCAGCCCGTCGTGCTCGGCGGTCGGCAGGTCCTTCAGGGAGTGCACGACGAGGTCGCAGTCGCCCGCGAGCAGCGACTCGCGCAGCGCGGCGGCGAAGACGCCCTCGCCGCCGATCTCGCTGAGCGAGGCGCGCGAGGTGTCGCCGTGCGTGGTCACCTGCACGAGCTCGATCTCGGCGCCGCCGGCGGCCTTCGCGATGCGCTCGGCGATCCACGTGGTCTGCGCGACGGCGAGCGCGCTGCCGCGCGTGCCGACCCGGATCACCTCGGTCATGAGCGAGCCGCCTCGGCCACCTCTGCACCGTTCGCCACGCGGGCGTGGTCGGGCCACGGGCCGAGTGCGGTCAGGTGCGGGCGCTCGGCGACGGGCACGTCGTTCACGCGCTCGAGCACGAGGTCGACGAGGCCGGCGACGTAGGCGTGGTGGATCCCCGGCGTGGGAACGCGGCGCGCCTTGAGGCCGTGCTCGCCGGCGGTCTCGATCGCCTCGTTGTCGAGGTCCCACATGACCTCCATGTGGTCGCTCACGAAACCGAACGGCACGATGACGACCGCCTCGGTGAGCCCGCCGGCGGCGAGCTCCTCGATGGCGTCGTTGATGTCGGGTTCGAGCCACGGCGTGCGCGGGTCGCCCGAGCGCGACTGGTACACGAGCGACCAGGGCGAGTCGGGTGCGGCGGCCTCGCTGATGACGGATGCCACGGCGAGATGCTGGGCCACGTACGCCCCGCCCCCGCCGCTGCCGACGAGGTGCTCGAAGCCCTCGCCCGAAGCCTGCGCGGCACTGGTCGGGATGGAGTGCGTGACGAACATGACGTGCGTGCGCTCGGCCGGCACGCCCTCGGCGCGGAGTTCCGCCGAGGCATCCGCCACGCCCTCGATGAAGGGCTGCACGAAGCCGGGGTGGTCGAAGTACTCGCGCACCCGGTCGATCGCCACGGCGGTGCCCGCGGTCGCCTTCTCGAAGTCCTCGCGGTACTGGCCCACGCCCGAGTAGCTCGTGTAGGCGCTCGTGACGAGGCCCAGCAGCTCGGTGTGGCCGTTCGCCTCGGCCTCGCGCACGACGTCGCCGAAGTAGGGCGCCCAGTTGCGGTTGCCCCAGTAGACGGGCAGCTCGATGCCGCGGCGGGCGAGCTCGGCCTCGAGCGCCGCCTTCAGCTGCCGGTTCTGCTCGTTGATGGGGCTCACGCCGCCGAAGTGGCGGTAGTGGTGAGCGACCTCTTCGAGGCGCTCGTCGGGGATGCCCCGGCCCGCGGTGACGTTGCGGAGGAAGGGGATCACGTCGTCCTGGCCCTCGGGGCCGCCGAACGACGAGAGCAGGATCGCGTCGTAGTGCGCCATTACTGCAGGACCTCCACGAGCTCGGCGGTCGAGATGCGTCGACCGGTGTAGAACGGCACCTCCTCGCGCACGTGCATGCGCGCGTCGGTGGCGCGCAGCTCGCGCATCATGTCGACGAGCTCGGTGAGCTCGTCGGACTCGATCGGCAACAGCCACTCGTAGTCGCCGAGCGCGAAGGCCGCGACGGTGTTGGCGATCGCGCCCCGGAACGAGGCGCCCTTGCGGCCGTGCTCGGCGAGCATGCGGGCACGCTCGGCCGGGTCGAGCAGATACCAGTCGTAGCTGCGGACGAAGGGGTACACCGTCATCCACCCCTTGGGGTCGAGGCCCCGCAGGAAGCCGGGCACGTGCGCCTTGTTGAACTCCGCGTCGCGGTGCACGCCCATCGCGTTCCACGTGGGCAGCAGCGCCCGCAGCAGGCGGGTGCGCTTCAGCTCGCGAAGCGCCCACTGCAGGCCCTCGGCGGTCGGGCCGTGCAGCCACAGCATGACGTCGGCGTCGGCGCGCAGGCCCGAGACGTCGTAGATGCCGCGCAGCGTGACGCCCTCGTCCTCGACGAGGGAGACGACGCCGTCGAGCTCCTTCACGAAGCGGGGCACGTCGTGCCCGTCGAGGTCGTCGGGGCGCGCCGGGTCCTTCCGGAGCACCGCGAAGAGCGTGTAGCCCTCGGGCGACTGCTCGGGTTCGGTCTGTGCTGACTCTGGCGTCTGTGCTGACTCTGACTTGGGACGGAGCTCGTCGGCTGCCGCTTCGGCAGCGGGGGAAGACATGCCTCCAGTCTCCCCCTTTCGGCCGGAACGGCAAAAAAGGGAGACGACGCCTCAGGGCGGGACCCGGTTCGGGGGCGCTCAGCGTGCGCCGTCGTCGCGGTCGGAGCCGCCACGCCCGTCGCGGTCGTGCGGCGCGTCGCCGTGCCCGTCCGCCGCGAGCTCGTCGTCGTCGTGCTCGGTGGCGGCGAGCGCGTCGAGGAAGCGCACCACCACCTCGCGCTCGCCCGCGGTGAGTCCCGCCGCGACCGCGAACCGCCTGGCGTGCTGACGCCCGACGGTCTCGCGCGCATCGCGCCTGGTGGACTCGGTGACGCTGACCGCCACGGCGCGGCGGTCGGTCGGGTGCGGGCTGCGGGCGATATGGCCCCCCTGCTCGAGCCGGTCGAGCAGCTTGGTGGTCGACGCCGTCGAGATGCCGAGGTAGGAGGCGAGGGCGCCCGGAGTGGCGACGATGCCCTGGTTGCGCGCCGCGATGAGGAATCGCAGGGCCCGCATGTCGGTCTGGTTGAGCTTCATGTAGCGCCGCGAGGCCTCGCTCATGCGGTCGGCGGCCTGGTGCCAGCGGCGCAGTGCCTGCATCACGGCGACGACCTGCTCGACCTCGTCAT
>JBDIAF010000397.1:0-2734 GCA_039812245.1 Agromyces sp.
TGCTCACGCGGTGTTCCTTTCGATTCCGGCACGCGCGGCCCTGCGCTCGTGCTCCGTGGCGGGTGGTCGCAGGCGTCCGGAGGCGAGCAGCGTCGTGGCGATGGTCGCGGCCTCGCGCACGCGCTCGATGAGCTGCGGGAGGTTGCGGCGGAAGCGCGCGACCGGCGCCGAGACCGTGAACGAGCCCGCGGGCGTGCCATCGGTGGCGAAGTAGGGCGCGGCGACGCACTGCATGCCCTCGGCGAACTCCTCGTCGTCGATCGCGTAGCCCTGGCTGCGCACCCGGGCGAGTTCCACCTGGAGCTCGTCGAGGTCGACGATGGTGTTGGGCGTGAGCGGTGCCAGGGTGACGCCCGCGAAGAGGGTCTCGACCTGCTCGACGGGCAGGTGCGCGAGGATCGACTTGCAGGATGCTCTGGCGTGCATGTCGCCCGTGTAGCCGACCTCGAGACCGCCGACGCTGACGCTGTGGGTGCTGGTGAGGAAGTGCCGCAGCAGGACCGCTCCCCCGGCCCACTCGGCGATGAAGGTCGTCTCGCCGGTCGCGTTGAAGAGCCGGGTGAGGATGACCGCGAGCTCGGGCGCGATCTCGGAGTGCCGTTGGAGCCGCCGCCCGAGCCCGTAGCCGTGCGGGCCGAGCTCGTAGACGCCGCCGCGCTGGCGGACGACGTAGCCGTCGGCTTCGAGGGTCCGCAGGATGTGGTAGCCGACGCCCGACGAGATGCCGAACCTCGCCGAGACCTCCTTGGCCGTCACCGGTCCGGCTTCGACGATGTACTCGAAGACCGCCATCCCGCGGCTCAGGGTCGAGAGCGTCTCCGGCTTCCGGCCATCGACGGCTCCGGATTCGCCGCCCGGCGCCCAGGCGCTCATCGCAGGGCTCCGACGACCCGGCCGAGCGCCAGCGCCGCCCGGTGCAGTTCGGCCTCGGCGACGGACTCCTCGCTCGTGTGCGCGAGCGCGGTGTCGCCCGGCCCGAAGACGACGGTCGACGCACCGAGCGCGGCGTACTGGCCCGCGTCGTTGCCGGCGGTGAAGCCTCGCAGCTCGGCCACCCCGTCGACCGCGCGCAGGGCGGCCACGAACGCGGTGACGATCGGATCGTCGTCGGGCGTCTCCCAGCCCGGATACGGCTCGCCCGACCAGCTCAGTCGGTGCGGGTGCGTCGCCTCGTCGGCGTCGCCGCGGACCGCTTCGGCGAGCGCGTCCGCGAACGCGGTACGTGCGGCCTCGGCCGGCTCGCCCGGTCGGATGCCGATGCGACCCGTCATGACGGCCCGGTCGGGAACGGCGGCGCGATACTCGCCCGCGCTGAGCGTGCCGATGTTGAACGGGATCCCGGTGGGCACGTCCGCGAAACGGGGATGCCGGAAGGCCGCCGAGCGCGCCTCCGCCGTGCGGATCATGGCCTCGCGCAGCCGGAGGAGCCGCGCGAGGGCGTCGACGCCTCGCCACGGCGCCGATGAGTGGGCGGCGGTGCCGGATGCCTCGACGGCGAAGAACTGCAAGCCGGTGCACGCGGTGACGAGCTCGTTCCGGGTCGGCTCCAAGACGATCGCCGAGGCGGGGGCCGGGCCGCCCGAGAGGGCGAGGCGCGTGCCGACGCCCGTCGTCTCCTCTCCGATGACGAGGTGCACGACGGGCACGATCGCGAGCGGTGCGCCGATCCGACGCAGCGCCTCGAGCGCGTGCAGCGCCGCGGCGATGCCGCCCTTCATGTCGACCGAGCCGCGCCCGTGCACCCGGCCCTCGCGGCGGAGTCCGGCGAAGGGCGGCTGCGCCCATTCCCGCTCGTCGCCCGGCGGCACGACGTCGAGATGCCCGTTCAGGGCGACGACGCGGTCGCCCGGCCGTGGCCGGCCGAACGGGAACCCGATCACGTTCGCCCGGTCGGCCACGACCGCCTCGGCGGCGGCGTAGGGGCTGCCGGCGAGCGGCTGCAGCTCGGCCTCCCAGCCGTGCTCGCGCATCCAGCCGAGGTACCAGTCGGCGACCGGTCGCTCGCCGCCGGTCACGCTCGCGATGCGCACCGACTCGGCGAGGAGCTCGGCGAGCTCCTCCGAGCCGGCCGTGATCTCCTCGTCGAGACCGCCGATCAGGGTCGTGCCCATCCGCCGTCACCTCCTTCGAACCGTCCGCTCATCCTGACGGTCGAGCGGCGCTGATCTTCATTTCCAGACACTGGATTTCGATTATTCGAAAACTTGGCCTTCGCGGCGACCGTCGATCCGGGGTGAGCGCGGCGATCGGCGCCGCGTGATGCGGTTCCGCGCGCGACCCCACCTCTTGTCCGCGCGCGGAACCGCGCACCAGTCTGGGCCCGAGCCGACGCGCGCGCCCGCGATCCGGTGCGGCGTTCGACTATCCGAACGATTCGTTCGGGCGATGCGGATTTCGGATAGTCGAAGCTGCGCCGGCATGCCCGTGCGCGCTGCACGGCGGCGGCTACTGTCGCAGACGACGAAAGGGGTCCTCGATGTCGAAGGAACTGCTCGCACGGCACCGCGCCGTCATGCCCGACTGGATGGCGCTCTACTACGACGAGCCGCTCGAACTCGTCTCGGGGTCGGGCCGCAGGGTGATCGGCTCCGACGGCGTGGAGTACCTCGACTTCTTCGGGGGGCTGCTCGCCACGATGATCGGGCACTCCATCCCCGAGATCTCCGACGCCGTCGCGTCGCAGGCGCATCGCATCATGCACTCGTCGACGCTCTACCTCATCAGCGCACAGGTC
>JBDIAF010000398.1:0-2728 GCA_039812245.1 Agromyces sp.
GATCGCACGGTACGCCGCGTCGCGGTCGTCGACCAGCACCGCGTCGGCCAGCGCGCCGAGCGCCGCGGCGACCGCGGCCTCGTAGCCGGACTGCACCTGCATGCCCTCGGCGAGCAGGCCCCGCACGCCCGGCAGCTTCGCGGCGACGAGCGCCGCCGAGCCGTCGCGCTGGTCGAGCGCGAGCGAGAGGGCCTGCGTTCGCGCCTGCAGGGCGCCCTGCTCGCGTTCGAGGCCGTGCAGCTCGTCGCGCAGGCGCTCGATCTCGCCCTCCGCCTCGAAGACCGCGGCCTGTGCGAGCTCGTATGCCTCGTCGAGGTCGGTCTCGCCGGCGTCGTCGTCACTGGCCTGCTGCTCGGCTTCGGCGAGCGCGGCCGCCGCCGCCGTGCGCCGTTCGTTCGCCGCCTCGAGCGCATTGCCGTGCCGCAGCACCTCGCCGCGCGCCGAGGCGAGCTTCGACGCCGCGGCGTCGGCCTGGCCCGTGAGCTTCGACAGCTCGAGGTCGTACGCGGCGACGAGGGCGCTCTGCCTGGCGATCTCGGCGTCGATCTCGTCGAGGGCGGCGCGGGCGGTGCCTGTGGCTTCGCGCGAGGCATCCGACGCGGTCGCCGCCCGGCCGATCGCATCGCGGAGGCCGTCGAGCTCGTCGACCGCCTGCTCGATGCTCTGCCGCGTGACGGTCTGCTGCGCCTCCGGTGCGTCCTCCTGGCCGCCGAGCAGCGCGATGCGCTGCCTGGCGAGCGAGTCGAGGGCCCGGAGCGAGGCCTGGGCCTGCTCGAGCTCGAAGCCGATGGCGCGCGCCCGGTCGACGTCGTCGCCCTCGAACGCCTGCTCGAGGCGGGTCACCTTGGCCTGGTGCTGTTCGAGCTTCTCCTGCAGCACGAGCCGCTCGGCGTGACGCTCGTGCTCGCTGCGGCCGTGCTCGTCGAGCGCGCGGCGCAGGCCGACCAGCTCGTCGGCGATGAGGCGCGCCTTGGCGTCGCGCACGACGGCCGCGATGCCGGCCGCCTCGCGGGCCACCTCGGCCTGGCGGCCGAGGGGCTTCAGCTGGCGCCGGATCTCGCCGGCGAGGTCGGACAGACGCGTGAGGTTCTGCTGCATCGCATCGAGCTTGCGCAGCGTCTTCTCCTTGCGCCGCCGGTGCTTCAGGATGCCCGCGGCCTCCTCGATGAAGCCGCGCCGGTCCTCGGGGCTCGCGTGCAGCACCGAGTCGAGGCGGCCCTGGCCGACGATCACGTGCATCTCGCGGCCGAGGCCCGAGTCGCTGAGCAGCTCCTGCACGTCGAGCAGGCGGCACTGCTCGCCGTTGATGGCGTACTCCGACTGGCCGCTGCGGAAGAGCGTGCGCGAGATCGTGACCTCGGTGTACTCGATCGGCAGGGCGCCGTCGCTGTTGTCGATCGTGAGGCTCACCTCCGCGCGCCCGAGCGGGCCGCGCGTCGAGGTGCCGGCGAAGATGACGTCCTCCATCTTGCCGCCGCGGAGCGTCTTCACGCCCTGCTCGCCCATCACCCAGGCGAGGGCGTCGACGACGTTCGACTTGCCCGAGCCGTTCGGCCCGACGATGCAGGTGACGCCCGGCTCGAAGGCGAAGCTCGTCGGCTGGGCGAACGACTTGAAGCCCTTGAGCGTCAGGCTCTTGAGGTACACGCCACCACCCTTCATCCGACGCGCGCTGCCGACTACCGTAGCCGAGTCGAGGCGGCCCGGGAGCCGCGCACGCCGCGCCGCACCGGATCGGGCGGTTGTCCGCGGCGGGCCATGATGGGTAGTCTGGGCGGCTGCCCGTGCCGCGGGCGGCGCCGAGAGGAGCCCGCACCGTGCCCGTCGAACTGCGACCCGTCCAGATCCCCACCGCGCTCGGCACGCCCGAGTCGACCGAGTTCGAGCGGGTCGTCGAACTGGCCATCGCGATCGAGGTCGAGCGCTGGGGCGACGACCGCTTCGCCTACACCGCGCCGGAGCTGCTCGCCGCCGCGCACGACCCCTACCTGCCCCGGCGCATGTTCGCCGCGTGGGACGGCGGACGCTGCGTCGGCCGCGCGGTCGCCGAATGGGAGGACGGCGCGGCGGCGGTCACGGGGAACGTCCTCGTCGAGGTCGCGCCCGATCACCGTCGCGCCGGGCTCGGCACCCGGCTGCTCGGGCTCGCCGAGGACGCGATCCGCTCGCTCGGCCGCGAGGTGTTCACCGGCTTCTCCGACTTCCCGCTCGCCGAGGCGCAGGCCCCTGGCCGGCGCCTGCACGCGCCGCAGGGCGAGGCCTGGATGTCGGCCGAATCCCCCACGGCGCGCTTCTGCCTTCGGCACGGCTACACGTTGCGGCAGATCGAACGGCAGAGCGGCCTCACGGTCGAGGGCCGCGTCGCGGAGTTCCGGGAGCGCCTGGAGCGGCTCGAGGCCGAGGCATCCGGCTATCGCCTCGTCGGCTGGGTCGACCGCTGCCCGGCCGAACTGGTCGACGGCTACGCGGCGGCCCGCGCGCGCATGGCGCTCGACGTGCCGGCCGGCGGTCTCACGATCGACGAGGAGCAGTGGGATGCCTCGCGCGTGCGCGCGCACGAGGACGCGGCCCTCGGCGGCGGTCGCAGCCTGCTCGTGCAGGCCGCGGTCGCTCCCGACGGCGCCGTCGCGGGCTACACCGAGCTCGAGCTGCCGCCGGGCAAGCCGCTCGCCTACCAGTCCGACACGCTCGTGGTCGCCGCCCACCGCGGCCACGGACTCGGCCTGCG
>JBDIAF010000399.1:0-2708 GCA_039812245.1 Agromyces sp.
CGGCAGCCGAGGCCTCGGCCACCGCCTCGGCCAGGTCGACGTGCACGTGGTAGCCGGCGGAGAGCAGCAGGGGCACCACGACCGCCGGCACCCCGGCAGGCACGCTCGCGAGCGTGGCCGGCACGTCGGGCTGCTCGACGTCGACATGGCCGAGGCGCAGCGTCGAGGCATCCGCCTCGCCCTGCATGAGGCGCGCGCCGACCGCCTGGACGAGGCCGCGCACGGCCGCGCGGCCGTCGGCTGAGCTGGTGCCGTGCGAGACGGCCACGAGGGCAGGGCTGGTCATGCTCCCATCGTGCCCCAAGTCGGGCAGCGTATGCTGCACTGACGATGAGCCACGCACCCTCCTCCGCCCGTCGTCCCTCCCGTCCCGCGCGCCGCGGCTTCGGCCGTCGCGACACCCCGCCCGGGCCGCGGGCGACCTTCGGGCAGCTGCTCCCCTTCATCTTCGAGCACCGGCCGGTGCTCATCTGGGTGGCGATCCTGTCGATCCTCGGCGCGCTCGCGAGCCTCGCGCAGCCGTTGCTCGTCGGCCGCGTCATCAACGTGGTCGAGGCCGGCCAGCCGCTCGGGTGGATCGTCTGGGCGCTCGTCGCGCTCGTCGTCGTGAGCGGCGTCATCACCGGCTACCAGCACTACCTGCTGCAGCGCACCGGCGAGGGGGTCGTGCTCTCGAGCCGCAAGCGGCTCATCGCGAAGCTGCTGCGCCTGCCGATCGCCGAGTTCGACACCCGCCGCACGGGCGACCTCGTCTCGCGCGTCGGCAGCGACACGACGATGCTGCGCGCCGTCCTCACGCAGGGCCTCGTCGAGGCCGTGGGCGGCGCGGTCACCTTCGTCGGGGCGCTCATCGCCATGCTCATCCTCGACCCCGTGCTGCTGGGCCTCACCGTGCTCGTCATCGCGATCGCCATCACGACGGTCACGCTCCTGTCGTCGCGGGTGCGCGAGGCGTCCCATGCCGCCCAGGAGAAGGTCGGCGACGTCGCCGCCTCCGTCGAACGCGCGATCAGCTCGGTGCGCACGATCCGGGCGGCCGGCGCCACCGCGCGCGAGCAGGCCGACGTCGAGGCCGAGGCCGAGGGCGCGTGGCGGATGGGCGTGAAGGTCGCGAAGGTCTCGGCGCTCATCGTGCCGATCGCCGGCATCGCGATGCAGGTCTCGTTCCTCGTCGTGCTCGGCGTCGGCGGCTTCCGCGTCGCCTCGGGCGCGATCACCGTCGCGAACCTCGTGGCGTTCATCCTCTTCCTGTTCATGATGATCCTGCCGCTCGGTCAGGCGTTCGGCGCGATCACCTCGGTCAACCAGGCCCTCGGCGCCCTCGGCCGCATCCAGGAGATCCTCGAGCTGCCAGACGAGGACCAGCACGACCGCGAGCTCGCCCCGCTCGCCGTCCTCATGGGCCCCGCGAACGAGCAGCTGCAGCCCGATGCCCCGGCCGTCGAGTTCGACGACGTGCACTTCGCGTACGCGGCGACCTCGCCCTCCGACCCGGCCGACCCCGGCAACGACTCCGCCGACGCGCACGGCGACGAGCCCTCGGTCACCGACCGTCAGCCCGTGCTGCGCGGCGTCTCGTTCCAGGTGCCGCGCGGGCAGCGCATCGCGCTCGTCGGCCCCTCGGGCGCCGGCAAGTCCACGATCCTCGCGCTCGTCGAGCGCTTCTACGACCCCTCGGTCGGCACGGTGCGCATGGGCGGGCTCGACCTGCGCTCGATCGACCGCGCCGAGCTGCGCGCCCAGATCGGCTACGTCGAGCAGGACGCCCCCGTGCTCGCGGGGTCGCTGCGCGACAACCTGAAGCTCGGCTCGCCCGACGCGAGCGACGCCGAGTGCGAGCACGTGCTGCGCGCGGTCAACCTCGGCGGCGTGCTCGAGCGCGACCCGGCCGGCCTCGACGCCGCGGTCGGCGAGGACGGCATCATGCTCTCGGGCGGCGAGCGACAGCGGCTCGCGATCGCCCGCGCGCTGCTCGCCGCTCCGCCGATCCTGCTGCTCGACGAGTCGACCTCGTCGCTCGACGGCGTCAACGAGAAGATGATGCGCGACGCGATCGAGCAGGTCGCCGCGGGCCGCACGCTCATCGTGATCGCGCACCGCCTGTCGACCGTGGTCGACTCCGACCGCATCGTCGTCCTCGACGGAGGCCGGGTGATCGGCCAGGGCACGCATGCGGAGCTCGTGGCATCCGTGCCGCTCTACCGCGAGCTCGCCGAGCACCAGCTGCTCGTCTGAGCCGCGCCGATCGGCTCTCGCGGATCAGCCCGCGCCATGAGTGCTCACGGATCAGCCCTCGCCGCTCAGCCCTCGGGCTCGGCGAGCTCGCCGGCGCCGCGCTTCTGCCAGGGCCAGCGGCCCGAGATCTCGAGCTCGAGCGACCAGCTGAGGAAGGTGCGGATCAGCACGATGACCGCGAGCACGGCCACGGATTCGAGGGTGGGGGTCACCGCGACGGTCTTGATGATGTCGGCCGCCACGAGCAGCTCGAGACCGAGCAGGATCGCCCGGCCGAGCACCCGCCGGAAGCGCGTGTAGACGGGGCTGCGCCCGCGCAGGCCGCGGAGCGCCGCGTCGATGCTCGCGAACAGCACCCCGACGACGATCGCCGCGACGCCGAGCACGTCGATGACCGCGCCTGCCGTCTCGATGACGCTGCCGAAGTCCATGAGGCCTCCCCTGCGCACACGCTAGCGCGCGCCGCGTCCGCC
>JBDIAF010000400.1:0-2703 GCA_039812245.1 Agromyces sp.
AGCCGGCGAAGGACTTGACCGGGTGGAGGCGGACGCGGGTGACCTGCATCCGACTCACGCTACCCGAGGCGATGCGCCTCGTCGGTCGAGTAGCGCAGCGTATCGAGACCCTCGTGACCGGCGGCCTCGATACGCTCCTTCGTCGCTACTCGACCGGCGAACCGGTCGCCTACTCGCCCGCGGGCGTCGCGGTCGACGAGCGCACGCGGAGGCTGAACGGCAGAGGCGTGTCGGCCGGGGGAGCGGCGTCGGCGCCGGGCTCGAGCTGCTCCATCAGGATCTCGACGGCCTGCTCGCCCTGCCCGCGGGGGAACTGGGCGACGGTGGTCAGCCCGAAGAAGTCGGAGAGGTCGTGGTCGTCGACGCCGACGACCGAGACGTCGCGGGGAACGACGAGCCCGAGGTCGCGGGCGGCGAGGATCGTGCCGATCGCCATCTCGTCGGAGGCGGCGAAGATCGCGGTCGGTCGGTCGTGCGGCACGCCGAGCAGCTGCTTCGCCGCGTCGTAGCCGCCGCGGATCGTGAAGTCGGCGGGGGCGAAGCGATGGGCGTCGACCGGCAGGCCGGCGTCGCGCAGCGCGGCCTCGTAGCCGAGGCGCCGGTTGGTGGGGAGGTGGAAGTCGAGGTCGAACTCGAGGTCGCCGCCGATGTGCGCGATGCGCCGGTGGCCGAGGCCGATGAGGTGCTCGGTCGCGAGGCGGGCGACCGCCACGTCGTCGACGGTGAGGGTGCGCACGCCCGGGATCGGACCGCCCACGCCGACGAGCGGCTTGCCGAGCTCGTGCAGCCGCGCCACCTCGGGCTCGGTGAGCTCGAGCGACACGGCGATCACCGCGTCGACGCGCTGACGCAGCAGGAAGTGCTCGAACACGCTCTCGCGCTCGCGCCCGTCGCCCGACAGGTTGTAGAGCGTGAGGTCGTAGCCGTGGCGCAGCAGCGCGCGCTGCGCCCCCTCGAGCACCGAGGAGAAGAACCAGCGGTTGAGGAACGGGATGACCACGCCGATGTTGCGCGTGCGCCCGGACGCCAGCGAGGAGGCGTTCGACGAGACGACGTAGCCGAGCTCCGACGCGGCCTGCTCGACCTTCGCCTTCGAGGCGGCCGACACGTGGCCGCGACCCGAGAGGGCGCGCGAGACCGTCGCGGTCGAGACCCCCGCGAGCTTCGCGACCTCTTCGATGCCGGCCATGGTGTCCTCTCCCCGGGCAGCGCCGGCTCGAGGCATCCTATCGCCGCCGTGGTCGCCGACTCGGCCCTCGCCAGCGTGGCGCGTTGCCCCGCACCCCCATCTGGGGTAGAAACGACGGCGGTACATCGCTCGAAGGGACGCGCACGTGAAGTGGGTCAAGCCGCTGGCCATCGGCCTCGTCGTCGTGTTCGCGCTCTTCTACATGATCAGCCGCCCCGAAGACGCGGCCAACCTCGTGCAGGGCGCCGTGAACGGCGTGGCGACCGCGGTCGACGGCGTCGGGCGCTTCTTCACCTCGCTCGCATCCTGACGGTCGGGGCGGTGCCGGCATGAGCGTCTTCGGCCTGGATCCGAGGGTCGAGCGACACCTCATCGCCGACGAGGGCGAGGTGATCGTCGACGAGGTCGCGAAGCACTGGGCGGCGAAGGTCGGCTGCGCCCTCGAGATGCTCGCCGCGATCCCCGTGCTGCTGCTCATCGCGGTGCTGCCGAAGCAGTTCTACTTCGTGCCGCTGCTCGGCGCGCTCGCGCTGCTGCTGCACGGCCTCTGGCGGTTCGTCGGGCTGCGCATGGACCGCTTCGTCATCACCAACATGCGCGTCTTCCGGGTGCACGGCATCCTCTCGCAGCGCATCGCGACCATGCCGCTCTCGCGCATCCTCGACATCTCGGTGCACGTGCCCTTCATCGGGCGCATCCTCGGCTACGGCCACTTCGTGTTCGAGTCGGCCGCCCAGGACCAAGGGCTGCGCGAGATCCGCTTCGTCGGGCGTCCCGACGAGCGCGGCCTCACGATCCAGCGCGTCATCCAGCGGGCGGGCCTGCGCGGGCGCTCGCCCGTGCCCGGCACCCCCGGCTTCGACCCGGCCGGTGCCACCGGCTTCGTCCCGGCCGGCGCCACCGCTCCGACCGTCCCGACCCAGTTCGAGCGGTGGCGCGAGGAACGGCAGGCGACCGCGACGACCGCGCCGGTTCCGGTCGTGCGACCGCTCGGCGAAAGCGGGCCGGATGCCTCGGCGGCCCAGCCCGGCGGCGACCTCGACGACACCGCCGAGATGCCCTGGTGGCGCGGCTCGAACTGAGGCATCCACCGGGTTGTTCGGGGTTCTCGCGCTGCGCTCGTCGGCCGCCTCAGCGTGCCCGCTGCCTCGATTTCACCCCCGGGCCATTCGTGAGTATCCTTGTGTGGCCCCCGGTTGTGTGCAGAACGTGGTCGGGTGCACATGGCGAGTTACCCAAGCGGCCAAAGGGATCTGACTGTAAATCAGCTGTCATCGACTTCGGGGGTTCGAATCCCTCACTCGCCACCGCGAACGGTTCGGGTTCAGCCCGAAATGCGAAGAAGGCCACCAGGATCCTGGTGGCCTTCTTCGCGTCCGGGGCGCCGGCGTCGACCCTACTCGAACGACGCCGACTGCAGCTCGCCGAGCAGCCCCAGCGCCGAGGCGTTCGTGACGGCCTCGGCCCTGGTCGAGGCGTCGAGCTTGCGGAAGATCGCGCCGATGTGGGTGCCC
>JBDIAF010000401.1:0-2691 GCA_039812245.1 Agromyces sp.
ACGGCGACGACGGCCGGTCGGGCCGCGGCGGCGCGGCGGGTCGAGGAGAAGACCTCGCGCTGCGGATGCCCCGGCAGCGCGGCCAGTCGCACGCTCGGGCGCTCGCCCGCCCACACGAGGTCGGGCAGCAGCCCGACGGCGTTGCCCGAGCGGATGAGCCGGATGTGCGCCATCAGGTCGGCCGTCTCGAACCGCACGTCGGGCTCGAAGCCGGCGGCCCGGCACAGCTGCTCGGCCCACTCGCGCGAGGCGGTGCCCTCGGGCTCCATGACCCAGGCGCGATCGGCCCCCGCCGCGAGCGTCGCCTCGTCGATGAGCTCGCCGGGCTCCGGCGGCAGGGCGAGCCGGATCTCGTCGCCCGCGAGGGGAACCCGGTCGAGCTCGTCGTGCCAGGGCCGGGTGCGGCCCGGATACTGCTCGGCGACGACGAGGTCGAAGTCGCGGGCTGCGACCTCGAACAGGCCCGCCTCGGGCTCGCGCTCGGTGATCTCGACCCGCAGCCCGGGGTGCTCGGCGGCGAGCAGCGAGAGCGCCTGCGGCACCACCGCGTGCGCCGCAGACTGGAACACGGCGACCCGCACCGTGCCGCCGACGCTCGTGAGCGAGCGGGCGACCTCGGCCTCGGCCTCCTCCAGGCGGTCGAGCACCGCGATGCCGTGCTCGACGAGCACGAGCGCCTGCGGGGTCAGCTGCACCCGCCGACCGACCTGCACGAGCAGCGGCACGCCCGCCTCGCGCTCGAGCAGGCCGAGCTGCTGCGACACCGAAGAGGGGCTGTACGAGAGGGCTTCGGCGACGGCGGTGAGCGTGCCGCGCCGGCTGAGTTCGACCAGCAGTCGCAGGCGTCGCACGTCGAGCACGGGCGGCTTCCTCCTGAGGCATCCATCGTTCGTTTCCACTTAACAGTATCGATCGGAATCATTCGCTGTACCGAATGGATGCCTCGGCCGCACACTGTCCATGACGCGATGCGCGATCCCCCCGCGCAACCGGGCGCGTCCGCCGCGCCCCCGCCCCGCTTCCAGTGAAGGAAAGTACTGTCGTGACCATGACGAACCTCAGCGCAGCCACCGGCAGCCCGCGCACCGACGACGTCGTCTCCCTCGTACGGCGCTGGCTCGCCGAGAGCGCCAAGCACCCCGTCGATCCGGCCGCCGAGCGCCTCGCCGGCGTGCTGAAGGACCCGAACGGCCTCGCTTTCACCGTCGGCTTCGTCGACGGCGTCATGCGCCCCGAAGACCTCGGCGTCGCCGGCCGCAACCTCGAGCAGGTCGCGAAGCTCACCCCGAAGTTCCTGCCCTGGTACCTCAAGGCCGCCATCCGCGTCGGCGGCGCCTTCGCCCCGGTCGTGCCGTGGGCGGTCATCCCGATCGCCCGCCGGGTGCTGCGCGCCATGGTCGGCCACCTCGTGCTCGACGCCACCCCGGCCAAGCTCGGCCCCGCCATCGCGAAGCTCCGCGAGGGCGGCAACCGGCTGAACCTGAACCTGCTCGGCGAGGCCGTGCTCGGCGAGCAGGAGGCCGACCGCCGCCTCTCGGGCACCTACGAGTTCCTCGCCCGCGACGACGTCGACTACGTGTCGATCAAGGTGTCGTCGGTCGTCAGCCAGCTCTCGATGTGGTCGTTCGACGAGGCCGTCGCCAAGGTGGTGCAGAAGCTCACCCCGCTCTACGAGCTCGCGGCCGGCGCCGCGGCCAAGGGCAGGGCGAAGTTCATCAACCTCGACATGGAGGAGTACCGCGACCTCGACCTCACGATCGCGGTCTTCACGGCGCTGCTCGACCAGCCGCAGCTGAAGCACCTCGAGGCGGGCATCGTGCTGCAGACCTACCTGCCCGACGCGCTCGGGGCGATGCAGGAGCTGCAGGCGTGGGCGAAGACCCGCCGTGCGGGCGGCGGCGCCCCCATCAAGGTGCGCGTGGTCAAGGGCGCCAACCTCGCCATGGAGCAGGTCGACGCCGCCATCCACGACTGGCCCCTCGCCACGTACTCGTCGAAGCAGGACTCCGACACCAACTACAAGCGCGTGCTCGACTGGTCGATGACGCCCGAGCGCATCGACGCCGTGCGCCTCGGCGTCGCCGGCCACAACCTCTTCGACGTCGCGCACGCCTGGCTCACCGCGCGGGCGCGCGGGGTCGAGGCCGGCGTCGAGTTCGAGATGCTGCTCGGCATGGCCACCGGCCAGGCCGAGGCGGTGCGCGGCGACGTCGGCCGCCTGCTGCTCTACACGCCCGTCGTGAACCCCTCCGAGTTCGACGTCGCGATCGCCTACCTGATCCGCCGCCTCGAGGAGAACGCGAGCCAGGAGAACTTCATGTCGGCGGTGTTCGAGCTCGCCGACGACCGCGCCCTGTTCGAGCGCGAGCGCGCCCGCTACGAGCGCTCGCTCGCCGCGCTCGAGGCGGAGGGCGGCGCGGATGCCCCGGCGCCCGCGCCGAACCGCACGCAGAACCGTCGCACCGAGTGGGAGGGCGACGCCCTCGCCGCCGCGTTCGCCCGCGAGGACGCCCCGGCTCCCGGCGCCGAACACGAGGGCGAGGGCCTCACGAACGTGGTGCTCGGCATCACGCGCGGCTCGGCGGGCGACGGCGCGCTGACGGATGCCCCGGCCGAGGCATCCCACGCCCTCGCCGGTCCCGGTGTCACCCCCGGCTTCCGCAACGAGCCCGACACCGACCCCGCGCTCGT
>JBDIAF010000402.1:0-2682 GCA_039812245.1 Agromyces sp.
GGCGCGCTCGTCGGCCAGGTACCTGCGCCATCTGGCGCGGTCGGCCGGGGTGCCCTGCGGCTCGCTCATCGTGCTCCTCCTCGCGGGCGCGTCGAGCTGCGGTCGCGCGACGAGGCCCGCCCCTTCGCGACGGCCGCGCTCGCGGCCTCAGCCAAGCTACCGGGCACCGCAGGTGCGGACGGGCGAAACGGCAGGATTCGGAGCATTTCGGATCGCCGAACCTCCTTCGGCGCGCCGAAGCTCGTGGGCGTGCGGGTGCGCGCGGCCCGGCCCACGGGGCGCTCAGCCCACGAGTCGCTGCCAGCCGTCGCCCGCGGCGTGCTCGAAGATCAGGTTCGTCTCGGTGTGGGCCACGGCCGGGTGGCCCGTGAGGTGCGCGAGCACGAACTGACGCAGCTCCTCGGCATCGCGCGCGGCGACGTGCAGCAGGTAGTCCTCGGCGCCGGCCATGTGGAACACGGCGAGCACGCCCGGAAGGTGGGGCACCTGGTCGCGGAACGCGTCGATCTCGCTGCGGTCGTGCTTGACCAGGCGCACGGCGATGAGCGCCTGGAGCGAGACGCCGAGCGCGGCGAGGTCGACGTCGACGTCGAAGCTGCGGATGATGCCGAGGCTCTGCAGCCGGCGCAGGCGGAGCGATACGGTTGACTCGGCGACGCCCACCTCCGCGGCGAGCGCTGCGCCCGACGCGCGGGCGTTGGTCGACAGCGCCGAGATGAGCGCACGGTCGACGCGGTCGAGTTCGGCCTTCTGCGCCATGGTCGATCCTCCCAGGTCAGGTGTTGCAGATTCTTCGTAGGAACGAGTATATCTCAGAAGATCCTTCAGGGCATGTTGAGTCTCCTCGCGGAATCTGCTTCATTTGGCGGCATGCAGACACCGTCGTCTTCCTTCGACCACCTCGAGACCCGCGCGGTGCACGCGGGCATGCGAGGCATCCGCGAATCGGGTTCGCACGTGCCCCCGATCGACCTCTCGACCACGAACCCGCTCCCCTCGGTCGAGCTCGGCGGGCTCGCCTACGAGGAGCTCGCGGGCGGTGCCGCGCTGGGCGACGACCGCTCGGCCGTCTACCAACGCCTCTGGCAGCCCGGAGTCGCCCGCTTCGAGGAGGCGCTCGCCGAGCTCGAGGGAACCGAGGCGGCCGTCGCCTTCGCGAGCGGCATGGCCGCACTCGCGGCCACCCTCATCGCCACGGCGGGCGCCGGCCGCCCGCACGTGGTGGCGGTCCGCCCGCTGTACGGGGGCACCGATCACGTGCTCGCCACCGGCCTGCTCGGCACGGAGGTCACCTGGGCCGAGCCGCACGAGGTCGCCGCGGCCATCCGGCCCGACACCGGCCTCGTCATCGTCGAGACGCCGGCGAACCCGACGCTCGAACTCGTCGACCTGGCGCAGCTCGCCGAGGCGGCGGGCGAGGTGCCCCTGCTCGTGGACAACACCTTCGCCACCCCGATCCTGCAGCGTCCCGTCGAGCACGGCGCGCGCCTCGTGCTGCACAGCGCCACGAAGTACCTCGGCGGCCACGGCGACGTCATGGGCGGCGTGGTCGCCGGAGACCGCGAATGGGTCGAGCGGCTGCGTCGAGTGCGCGCGCTCACGGGCGGGTTGCTGCACCCCTTCGCGGCGTACCTGCTGCACCGCGGCCTGCGCACCCTGCCCGTGCGGGTGCGGGCCCAGCAGGAGACGGCGCGCGAGCTCGCCGAGCGCTTGCACGGACACCCGGCGCTGGCTGCCGTGCACTACCCCGGGCTGCCCGACGGCGACCCGCAGGGGCTCATCGGCCGGCAGCAGGCGGGCGGCGGCTCGATCATCGCGCTCGAGCTCGCGGGCGGCTACGACGCCGCCGCGCGCTTCACGGAGGCGTGCGAACTCGTGACCCACGCCGTGTCGCTGGGCGGCGTCGACTCGCTCGTGCAGCACCCAGCCTCGCTCACCCACCGACCGGTGGCGGGCGAGGCGAAGCCCGGCGCGGGCGTCGTGCGCCTCTCGATCGGGCTCGAGCACGTCGACGACCTCGCGGCCGACCTCGGGCGCGCCCTCGACATCGTCGTCCTGAAGGCGGGCGCACTCGAACCGGGCTCGCTCGGGGCGGCGGCGCGCGAACCGCAGCTCAGCGGTTCGCCAACCGCTTCCTGATGAAGTCGATGCGCGCCTGCAGCTGGGTCACGGTGGCCTGAGCCACCGGCGGCCCGCCGCAGACCCGGCGCAGCTCGGCGTGGACCTGCGAGTGCGGTTCGCCGGTGTGGCGGGCCCAGAGCCCGACGAGGCTGTTGAGCAGCGAGCGCTGCTCCTTCAAGGTGCGGTAGAGCGCGACGGGTTCGGCGCGCTGCTCGTCCTCGACGGTGTGCCTGCGCCGCTCGCCCGCACGGCGGGCCTGCCTGGCCTGCCGGTGCCGCAGCAGTTCCGACACCTGCTCGGGCTCGAGCAGGCCGGGGATGCCGATGAAGTCGAACTCCTCGTCGCTGCCCGGCTCGGCGAGGGTGCCGAACTCGGTGCCGTCGTAGACCACGCGGTCGAAGGTGGCGTCCGAGGCGATCGCCTGCCAGGTGAACTCGCCTGCGAGCTCGTCGGAGGCCTTCTCCTCGCGGTTGGCCTCCTCGAGCAGGCCGTCGTCGAGGCCAGGGTCGTCGTCGCCCTCGCCGTCGCGGCGGTCGAGCGCGTGGTCGCGCTGCCGCTCGA
>JBDIAF010000403.1:0-2677 GCA_039812245.1 Agromyces sp.
GAGGGCGCCCAGAACGGCCAGAACGCGCGCGGCGACCAGACCTCGCAGGGCGACGGCGAGAAGGGCCGCGGCAACGGCAACGGCGAGAACCGCAAGGGCGAGGCCGAGAAGGCCGCCGACGGCGAGAAGTCGGGCGACAAGCAGGGTCGCGGCCAGCAGCGCGAGGGACGCGAGCGCGGCGAGCAGCAGCAGGAGGGCGAGGGCGGCCGCCGCAGCCGCTACCGCGACCGCAAGCGCCGCGGCCAGGGCGGCGGGGGCGACGAGCTGGAGCCCGAGATCCTCGACGACGACGTGCTCATCCCCGTCGCGGGCATCCTCGACGTGCTCGACAACTACGCCTTCGTGCGCACCACGGGCTACCTCCCCGGCCCGAGCGACGTGTACGTCTCGCTCGGCCAGGTGAAGAAGTACCACCTGCGCAAGGGCGACGCCGTCGTGGGCGCGATCAAGCAGCCGCGCGAAGGCGAGGGCTCGAGCCGCCAGAAGTACAACGCGCTCGTCAAGATCGACTCGATCAACGGCCAGACCGTCGACGAGGCGGCGGCGCGCGTCGACTTCCAGAAGCTGACGCCGCTCTACCCGCAGGAGCGACTGCGCCTCGAGACCGAGCCGACGAAGCTCACCCAGCGCATCATCGACCTCGTCGCCCCCATCGGCAAGGGCCAGCGCGGCCTCATCGTCGCGCCCCCCAAGGCCGGCAAGACGATCGTGCTGCAGCAGATCGCCAACGCGATCGCGCAGAACAACCCCGAGGTGCACCTCATGGTCGTGCTCGTCGACGAGCGCCCCGAAGAGGTCACCGACATGGAGCGCACGGTGAAGGGCGAGGTCATCGCCTCGACCTTCGACCGTCCCGCCGAGGACCACACGACCGTCGCCGAGCTCGCCATCGAGCGCGCGAAGCGCCTCGTCGAGCTCGGCCACGACGTCGTCGTGCTGCTCGACTCGATCACGCGCCTCGGTCGCGCCTACAACCTCGCCGCACCGACCTCGGGCCGCGTGCTCTCGGGCGGCGTCGACGCGTCGGCGCTGTACCCGCCGAAGCGCTTCTTCGGCGCCGCGCGCAACATCGAGAACGGCGGCTCGCTCACGATCCTCGCGACCGCGCTCGTCGAGACCGGTTCGAAGATGGACGAGGTGATCTTCGAGGAGTTCAAGGGCACCGGCAACAGCGAGCTGCGCCTGTCGCGTCAGCTCGCCGACAAGCGCATCTTCCCCGCCGTCGACGTGAACGCGTCCTCCACGCGTCGCGAGGAGATGCTGCTGAGCGCCGACGAGGTGAAGATCACCTGGAAGCTGCGTCGCGCCCTCGCCGGGCTCGAGCCGCAGCAGGCCCTCGAGGCGGTCCTCGGCCGCCTGAAGGAGACCCAGTCGAACACCGAGTTCCTGCTGCTCATGCAGAAGTCCGCCCCCGTCGGCGGGCACTCGCACGAGTCCGAGCACCGCTGAGCGCGGGGTCGAAGCAGATCGCATGTTCGAATCCGTCCAGCAGCTGATCGCCGAGCACGGCGAGCTCCAGCAGGAGCTCGCCGACCCGGCGCTGCACGCCGATGCCGCCCGCGCGAAGAAGGTCAACCGGCGCTACGCCGAGCTGTCCAAGATCGTCGCGGCGCATCAGGCGTGGCTGCAGGCCGGTGAGGACCTCGAGGCGGCGCGCGAGCTCGCGAAGGAGGACGAGGCGTTCGCCGACGAGGTGCCCGAGCTCGAGGCATCCCTGGCGGACTCGCAGGAGAAGCTGCGCCGCCTCCTGATCCCGCGCGACCCCGACGACGGGCGCGACGTGATCATGGAGATCAAGGGCGGCGAGGGCGGCGCCGAGAGCGCCCTGTTCGCCGCCGACCTGCTGCGCATGTACATCCAGTACGCGCAGTCGAAGGGGTGGAAGACCGAGCTCCTCGAGCGCGACGAGTCCGACCTCGGCGGCTACAAGAACGTGCAGGTGGCGATCAAGTCGAACGCCACCGACCCCTCGCAGGGCGTGTGGGCGCACCTGAAGTACGAGGGCGGCGTCCACCGCGTGCAGCGCGTGCCCGTCACCGAGACGCAGGGGCGCATCCACACCTCCACGACGGGCGTGCTCGTCTTCCCCGAGGTCGACGAGCCCGAAGAGATCGACGTCAACCAGAACGACCTCAAGATCGACGTGTACCGCTCGAGCGGCCCCGGCGGCCAGTCGGTGAACACGACCGACTCGGCCGTGCGCATCACGCACCTGCCGACCGGAATCGTCGTGTCGATGCAGAACGAGAAGTCGCAGCTGCAGAACCGCGAGGCGGCGATGCGCGTGCTGCGCGCCCGGCTGCTCGCGCGCCAGCAGGAGGAGCTCGCCGCGGCGGCGTCCGACGCGCGCAAGACGCAGATCCGCTCGATGGACCGTTCGGAGCGGATCCGGACCTACAACTTCCCCGAGAACCGCATCGCCGACCACCGCACGGGCTACAAGGCGTACAACCTCGACGCCGTGATGAACGGCGCGCTCGAGCCCATCATCGAATCGGCCATCCGCGCCGACGAGGAGGCTCGGCTCGCCGAGCTCGGCGACCAGTAGGGCTCGCCCGCACCCGCCCTGCGCGGTGTGCCGGCCTGCGCTCTGCGCCAGTTTCCCGTCCTCCGCGCCAGCCGAGCATGCGCGCAAGCCGGGGAGATGGCGCAGAGCGCGAGGCGCCGCGCGCGGCCA
>JBDIAF010000404.1:0-2676 GCA_039812245.1 Agromyces sp.
GCGGCCCGAACTCGGCCGCGCCGCTGCTCGCCTTCGCGCTCGGCGGCCCGCTGCTGCTCGGGCTGATCTCGGCGATCGCTTTCGCGACGATCCTCGCGGTCGTCGCCGGCCTCACGATCACGGCGGCGGCGTCGTTCGCGCACGACATCTACGCCTCGGTCGTGAAGAAGGGCAAGCCCGAGCCCGGCGCCGAGATGAAGGTGGCCCGACGCACGGTCGTCGTCATCGGCATCGTCGCGATCATCGGCGGCATCGGGGCGAACGGGCAGAACATCGCCTTCCTCGTCGCGCTCGCCTTCGCGGTGGCCGCCTCGGCGAACCTGCCGACGATCGTCTACTCGCTCTACTGGAAGCGCTTCACCACGAAGGGCGCGCTCTGGAGCATGTACGGCGGCCTCGCCTCGGCGATCATCCTCATCGTCTTCTCGCCGGTCGTCTCGGGCAGCGAGACCTCGATGCTGAAGACCGAGGCGATCGACTTCGCCTTCTTCCCGCTGTCGAACCCGGGCATCGTCTCGATCCCGCTCGCCTTCTTCCTCGGCTGGCTCGGCACCGTGCTCGACCGCGGCACCGAGGACCCGCTCAAGCAGAGCGAGATGGAGGTGCGCTCGCTCACGGGCGTCGGCGCCGAGGGCGCGACGCAGCACTAGCGTTCCGGCGGCGGGTGGGGGCCCGCCGCCGGACACCCTTCGGCGCGGCGACATCGCCTGTCCTGTCGCGTCGAAACGACACGGGGCGGATGCCTCGGCAGCACGCCGAGGCATCCGCCCCGTTCGCTGATCGACCGGGAGGTCGATCACATGTTGATCATGTGCCCGGCGAGTCCGTGGAACGCGTCCTGCAGCGCCTCGGACAGGGTCGGGTGGGTGTGCACGTTGCGGGCCAGCTCGAGGGCGCCGAGGTCCCACTTCTGCGCGAGGGTGAGCTCGGGCAGCAGCTCCGACACGTCGGGTCCGATGAGGTGGCCGCCGAGCAGCTCGAGGTGCTCGGCGTCGGCGACGAGCTTCACGAAGCCGACCGGCTCGGCGAGGCCGTTCGCCTTGCCGTTGGCCGAGAACGGGAAGGTCGACACGACGACGTCGTAGCCCTCGTCGCGCGCCTGCTGCTCGGTCAGGCCGAAGCTCGCGACCTGCGGCAGGCAGAAGGTGGCGCGCGGCATCATCCGGTAGTCGCCGAGCTCCATCGTCTCGGCGTCGCCGATCGTCTCGGCCGCGACGATGCCCTGCGCCTCGGCGACGTGGGCGAGCATGAGCTTCGCCGTGACGTCGCCGATCGCGTAGATGTGCGGCACGTTGGTGCGCATGCGCTCGTCGATCGCGATGGCGCCGCGCTCGGTGAGCCGCACGCCGGCCGCCTCGAGGCCGAAGCCCTCGACGTTCGGCGCGAAGCCGACGGCCATGAGCACCCGGTCGACCTCGAGCGAGCCGGGCCGGCCGTCGGCGCCGGTGTACGACACGGTCACCGAGCCGCCGTGGTCGACCACCTGCTCGACCTTCGTCGAGGTGAGGATCTGCACGCCGAGCTTGCGGTACTGCTTCTGGATCTCCTTCGAGACGTCGACGTCCTCGTTGGGCAGCGCGCGGTCGAGGAACTCGATGATCGTCACCTCGACGCCGTAGTTGCGCAGCACGTAGGCGAACTCCATGCCGATGGCGCCCGCGCCGACGATCGCGATCGAGCGCGGCAGCTCGCGCGAGAGGATCTGCGACTCGTACGTGACCACGTTCGGCGACAGCTCGACGCCCGGGAGCAGGCGCACCCGCGAGCCGGTCGCGATGATCGCGTTGCGGAAGCCCACGCGCTCGACCGTGCCGTCGGCCTTCGCGACGTCGATCTCGTTCGGCCCCGCGAAGGTGCCGCGGCCCGTGTACTCGGTGATGCCGTTCTTCTTCATGAGGAAGTGCACGCCCTTGACGTGCTTGTCGGACACCTGGCGGCTGCGGTCGAAGGCCACGCCGAAGTCGAACGACACCTCGCCCGAGATGCCGAAGACGGATGCCTGCTCGTGGAAGATGTGCGCGAGCTCGGCATTGCGCAGCAGCGCCTTCGACGGGATGCAGCCCACGTTCAGGCACACCCCGCCCCAGTACCGCTCTTCGATGACGGCGACCGAGAGGCCGAGCTGCGCGGCCCGCACGGCCGCGACGTACCCGCCGGGGCCGGCACCGAGGACGATGACGTCGTATTCGCTCATGCGGCCCAGCCTAGGCCTGCGCGCATTCCCCGTCAGCGGGTTGGATGCCTCGCGGCTGCCGTTGTTCGGCGGATTCCGGACAGGGAGTCGCTGGGCGGTTCCGGGCGCGCGGCGGCGGTCGTAGCCTCGACGGGTGAGCAGCACCGAGACCGCAGCAGCGCCCGCAGAGGCATCCCCTCGACGAGCTCGGGGAACCACCGCGCCGAAGCACCTGTCGACGTGGCTGCAGTTCCTCGTGATGGGGCTCGTGTGGGGCGCGAGCTTCCTGTTCATGAAGGTCGCGCTCGGCGGGGTGTCGTTCGGGCAGATCGCTCGATCTACAACGCGACGACGCCGATCATGACGGCGATCATGGCGACCGTCGCGTTCCGCGTCGAGCGGCTCGGGCTCAGCCGCTGGGCGGGCGTCGGCGTCGGCATCGTCGGCGTGGTCGTGGTGATCGGGCCGTGGCAGTACCACGCGCTCACCGGCAGCCTCGCCGG
>JBDIAF010000405.1:0-2674 GCA_039812245.1 Agromyces sp.
CTGCACCGCTGCCGAAGACCGGCATGCTCGGGATCCCGGCCAACCCGCTGGGCGAGGACGTGCGCGCGATCATCGGCTGGCGCGGGGCGATCCGGGCGTACGGCGACCGCCTCATGCCGATCCTGCGCATCGGACGCGCGCACAGCCTCGGTCGGCTGGTGCGTCAGCGCATGGGCGCCGCCGTGCTCGACCGCCTCGTCACGCCGATCTCGTCGGGCGTGTACTCGGCCGACCCGAACGATCTCGACCTCGATCTCGTCGCGCCCGGCCTCAACGAGGCCATGACGCGGGCGGGTTCGCTCTCGGGCGGCGTCGGCGAGCTCGTCGAGACCCGGCGCGCCGGGGGAGCGGTGCTCGGGTTGCGGGGTGGCATGCACCGCCTCGTCGACGCGCTCGTCGCCGAGCTCGAGCGGTTCAGCGCCGAGATCGTGCTGAGGCACGAGGTGGTCGACCTCGCGAGAGGCGGCGGCGGCGACCGTGCGACGTCGGGTTGGCGGGTGCGGGCGCTCGGCAGCGAGCGCGACCTGCTCGTCGAGGCGCGCTTCGCGATCCTCGCCGCCCCGGCGCAGACCTCGCGCCGACTGCTCGGCGAGGCCGTCGAGGGCTGGGCGGATGCCTCGGACTGGCCGGCTGCGGCATCCGTCGAGATCGTCACGCTCGTGCTCGACGCCGCCGTGCTCGACGCCGCGCCGCGCGGTACCGGGGTGCTCGTCGCGGCGGGCACCGAAGGCGTCTCGGCGAAGGCGCTCACGCACTCGAGCGCGAAGTGGTCGTGGTTGGCGCCGGCGGCGGACGGCGGTGTCGGTGAAGTGGGTGCCGGTTCCGGGGGGTCGGCTGACGGGGATGCCGGCGCGGGGAGTGTCGGTGCCGCGAACGCCGGTGTCCGGGGCGCTGATGACGCTGCCGCTGCGTCGCGCCATGTCGTGCGCCTCTCGTACGGACGGGCCGGCAGCGCGAACCCGCTCGAAGGCCTCGACGACGACGCGGTCGCGGCGCTCGCGCTCGCCGATGCTGCTGCGCTGCTCGGGGTGCCGCTCGAGCCCTCGGCCCTGCGCGCCTGCGGACGCACCGCCTGGCGCGACGCCCTCTCGCATGCCGCACTGGGCCAGCGAGACCGGGTGCGGGCACTCGAGGACGCCCTCGCCGCCGAACCGGGCATCGAGGCGACCGGGTCGTGGATCGCGGGTACCGGGCTCGCCTCGGTCGTACCGCACGCGAAGGAGGCGGCGGCGCGCATCAGGCACCTCGCGGTGCAGGAGCGCGAGGACGGCTGACGCGCCTACAGCGCACCCGTACCGCCCGCGCACCCGCACGACGCACCCGCACCGCGTAGCCGCACCGCGCGGCGACGCCGACAGTCGGACGTTCGGCAGCTCGGCAGCTCGGCAGCTCGGCAGTCCTCTTCGGCAAGCGGCGTTCGGAGTCAGAACGGGGCGCGCCCGCCGTACTGCGGTTGCGGCTGCGCCTGCGGTTGCGGCGATCGTGATCGCTGGCGACCCGAGGCATCGGTCGTGGCGGTGTTCGACGGCGGGCCCGTGTGCTTCGGCTTGGTCTCGGCGACGAACCCGAACGGCGACCGCCACCGGATCGTGCCATCGCGCGACTTCGTGACCGTGAAGCGGGCGAGGTGCTTCAGGCAGTGGTCGGGGCGGCACGTCGGAGCCAGGTTCGGTTCGTCGGTGCGCCCGCCCAGCATCCAGTCGATCAGGTGGTCGATGTCGGCCGACGCGGCGAGCCGGTTGCACCCCGGCCGGGTGCATCGCCCGTACTTCAGCTCGAGCCAACGGCGCTGCGCCTTCGTCACCCGATAGCGCGTGCGACCGAGGTCGAGCGGAGCGCCCGACATCGGGTCGGTCGCGAGCCGCAGGAACGAAGGGGCCTCGGCGAACAACCCGCGTGCTGTGGCCATGTCGATCGGACCGACCCCTTCGAGCTCGGCCGGCTCGGAGCCGGTGCCGATGAGCGAGAGCGCTGGAACGGTGACGATCACTTCGGTGCGGACGGCGCTCGGCGTGCCCTCGCCGGTGAGCCACGCCGTCGCGAGGTCGGCGCGCAACTGGTCGGTCGTACGCTGCTCGCCCTCACGCCCCGCGGCCTCGGCGGCGGTCGCCGTGAGCCGTGAGTGGATGCGCGCCGCGTCGAGCGAGGAGGTGTACAGCTGCACCCACGCCATGCCCGACTCGTCGTGCTCGACCACCAAGCGCCGCTCGGCGACGGCCCGGGCGTGGCGCGCGGTGGTCTCGGCCGCCCCCTCGAATCTCGCACGCAGCACCCGTGCCCGCTGTCGGAACCTCGAGGTGGTGACCCGGCCGATCGCTTCGGCGAGGGCGTCGTCGAAGGCTGCCAGCTGCGAACGTCCGGCGTCGTCTGCGGCGTCGGGGTCGTCTGCGCCGGCAGTGCCGTCGACGAACCCCGCGATCGCCTCGAGGGCGACCCGGACGTCGGGGTATGACGCGAAGCCGTCGCGGAATCGACGCCACACGAGTGGCAGCCGCCGCTGCAGCACCTCGGCCTCGTGCGCGCGATTGCGGATCGTCGCAGCCGGGACCTGCAGTCGCATCGAGAGTTCGGCCGCGACGGCTCGAGCCGCCACCTCGGCGATGCGTGCCGCGTCGGTCACCACGGGCAGGACGTAGAGCTCGGGATGCGCGGTCGCCAGCGCGAACGCCCGCCG
>JBDIAF010000406.1:0-2668 GCA_039812245.1 Agromyces sp.
GCGCCGGCGCCCGCGATCCGCTCGGCCGCAGCGAGGTGCGGGCCGAGCCGCAGCCCGGGGAGGTCCTGCCTCGCATGCAGGCGCTCGGCGAGCGCGAGCAGCTCGGCCGCGCGCTCGCGCAGCCGCGCATCGTGCATCGCCCACGCCGACCAGCCGAGCACCGCGGTGCCGAGCACCGGCTTGTCGGTGTAGTCGGGCCAGACGCGGTGCAACGCGATCGTGCGATGGCGGATGCGGGCGGCCCAGTGCGCGGCGTCGTCGGCATCCCGGCCGTCGTGCACCGCTGCCGACACGAGGTCGGCGAGCACCATCAGATACCAGGGCGTCGAGCGCTCGTGCGTTCCGAACGAGTCGGCGGCGATGCGGCCGTGGCGCCGTGCGTCGGCCATGCGGCCCTCGGCGCTCGCGAGCTCGGCGCGCCCGAGCTCGCCGACGGTCGAGAGGGCGAGCCCGTCGGCGGTGCGCCGCTCGCTCGAGGCGAGCTCGTCGAGCAGCGGCCGCACCTCGTCGAGCCGCCCGGCCGAGAGCAGGTTGCCCGCACGCATCCACTCCAGCTGCAGCAGGTCGGGCTCTGCGTCGAGGGCGGTCAGCCCCTCGGCCGCCACCGCCGACCAGTGCAGCGCCTGCTCGGGGTCGCCCGACTGGCTCGCCAGCTGGGCGAGCATCATCGAGCTCATGGCCTCGGCCCATCCGTCGCCGAGGCGCTGCGCGAGGCGGTGCGAGCGGCGGGCGTGCTCGATCGCGAGGTCCGGCTCGCCCGCGTTCTCGTCGAACTGGCAGCGCAGGATGCTGCCGATGAGCGCGGTCGGACCGTCGGGGGAGTCCGACATCGTCTCGAGCACCCTGAGCGCCGCGTCCAAGGCATCGGCGGCGAGGAACGAGCCGACCGCCTCGAGCCAGGGCGGCAGGGGCCAGCCGTCGGCCCGGTGCGAGCGCAGCCTGGCGAGCGCCCTGGTCGCCGCCGGGGCCCGGTAGGCGAACGAGGTGCCGGCGGCGAACACCGCCGAGAGCATCGCCGGCACCGCGAGCTCGCGCGCGTGGGCCCCGTGCCGCGTCGCCTCGAGCATCGCCTCGCCGAACGCGAGCACCTGGTCGTGCATGCTGCGCACGTTCCACAGGTAGGCGAGCGCGGCGTAGACGCGCAGCGCGGTCGGGACCCGCCGTTCGGCGTTCGCGTGCCGCAGGATCTCGACGAGGTTCTCCTCCTCGAGGCGCAGCCGGCGCAGCGCCTCGAGCTGCGCGGCACCGCCGCCGACGAATGGCACCTCGGCGAGCTGCTCGGCCCAGCCGGCCATGGCCGCTCGTACCTCGCCGGCCGCGCTCTCGCGCGCGAGCCGCAGCTGGCCGAACTCGCGCACGGTCTCGAGCATGCGGTACCGTGCGGCCCCGCTCACCGGCTCGTCGCGAACGGTGAGCAGCGACTGGTCGACGAGCCCGTCGAGCACCGCGAGCGCGTCGGCGGCCCCGGGCTCGAGCACGGCCTCGGCCGCGTCGAGCCCGAAGCCGTCGGCGAAGAGCGAGAGGTGCGCGAGGCCGCGCTGCTCGTCGGCGGTCAGCAGCGCCCAGCTCCACTCGATGACGGCTTCGAGGGTGCGCTGCCGCGGCGGCGCCGTGCGATCGCGCCCCGCCAGCAGCGAGAAGCGGTTGTCGAGCCTCGCCTCGATCTCGGTCACCGTCATGCTGCGCACCCGGGCCGCCGCGAGCTCGATGGCGAGCGGCAGGCCGTCGAGCCGGGTGCACAGCCGTTCGACCGCGTCGAGGGGCAGCGCCGCGTCGGGGCGGACGGCGAGCGCTCGCTCGACGAAGAGCCTGGCTGCCGGGCCCGCGCTCTCGCCCTGCCGCGACGGGAGCGGCTCGAGCGGATAGACCTGCTCCGCGCCGATCGCGAGCGGGCTGCGGCTCGTGGCGAGCAGCCGCAGAGCGGGCACGGCGGCGAGCAGCTCGTCGCTCCACCCGGCGGCCGAGTCGATCACCTGCTCGCAGTTGTCCAGCACGAGCAGCGTCGGCGCCTCGGCCAGCCGGTCGACGATGCGCTGGCGCAGTTCGGGGCGGGTCGTGGCATCCGCCAGCCGCGAGGCGCGTGCCTCGCGCAAGCCGAGCGCCGAGCCGAGCGCGAGTTCGATGTCGTCGCCGTCGCGCACGCCGGCGAGCTCGACCACGATCACGGCCGGGGCGTCGGATGCCGCGGCGACCGCCTGCGCGAGGCGCGTCTTGCCGAGGCCGCCCGCGCCGAGGATCGTCACCAGCCGGTGCCGCTCGAGCAGCTCCGTCACCGCGGTGACGTCGGCGTCGCGACCGAGCAGCTCGTTCGGGGCCGCGCGGAGCCCCAGGCGCACTCGCTCGTCGTGCCGGGGGTGCTGCGCGTCGTCGGCGGGGCGCTTCGACAGCCGGACGGCGCCGGGCTCCGGAGCCGGGAGCACGTCGGGCTCGGCGAGCAGCCGTGCGTTCAGCTCGACGAGCGCCGACCCCGGTGAGACGCCCAGTTCCTCGCGCAGGGTGGCGTGCACCGCGGCGAACCGCGCGAGCGCCTCGGCACGACGCCCGGCGGCGGCGAGGGCGGAGATCAGCGAGGCCTGCAGCTGCTCGTCGAGCGGGCGCTGCTCGGCGAGGGGGGCGAGCGCGGCCACCGCCGCATCGGCGTCGCCGGCGTCGAGCAGGCAGCGGGCCC
>JBDIAF010000407.1:0-2662 GCA_039812245.1 Agromyces sp.
CTCCCTAGCGTCATCGCATCGCCGGATCGCCCGGCGGCATCGACTCAGCGACGAGGAGAGTGCCATGACCGTCTACGCCCGACCCGGATCGTCCGACTCCGGCATCGAGGTCAAGGAGCGCTACGGCCACTACATCGGCGGCGAATGGGCCGAGCCCGTCAAGGGCCAGTACTTCGAGAACATCACCCCGATCATCGGCCAGGCGTTCACCCAGATCGCCCGCGGCACCGCCGAGGACATCGAGAAGGCCCTCGACGCCGCCCACGAGGCCGCCCCCGCCTGGGGTCAGACCTCCCCGACCGAGCGCGCGAACATCCTGCTGAAGATCGCCGACCGCATGGAGGCGCACCTGGAGGACATCGCCGTCTGCGAGACGTGGGACAACGGCAAGGCGATCCGCGAATGCCTGAACGCCGACATTCCGCTGGCCATCGACCACTTCCGCTACTTCGCCGGGTGCCTGCGGGCCCAGGAGGGCGGCATCTCCCAGATCGACGAGCAGACCGTCGCCTACCACTTCCACGAGCCGCTGGGTGTCGTCGGCCAGATCATCCCGTGGAACTTTCCGATCCTCATGGGCGTGTGGAAGCTCGCTCCGGCTCTCGCGGCGGGAAACGCGGTCGTCCTCAAGCCGGCCGAGCAGACTCCGTGGTCGATCCTCAAGCTCATCGAGATCATCGGCGACCTGCTGCCGCCCGGCGTGGTCAACATCGTCAACGGCTTCGGCGTCGAGGCCGGCAAGCCGCTGGCGTCGAACCCGCGCATCGCGAAGATCGCGTTCACCGGCGAGACCACCACGGGCCGGCTCATCATGCAGTACGCGGCCGAGAACATCATCCCGGTCACCCTGGAGCTCGGCGGCAAGAGCCCGAACGTCTTCTTCGGCGACGTCGCCGACGCCCACGACGCGTTCTACGACAAGGCCCTCGAGGGGTTCTCGATGTTCGCGCTCAACCAGGGCGAGGTGTGCACCTGCCCGTCGCGCGCGGTCGTGCAGAACTCGATGTACGCCGACTTCGTGCCCGCGGCGATCTCCCGCGTCGAGGCCGTCGTGCAGGGCGACCCGCTGGACACGGACACGATGATGGGCGCCCAGGCCAGCAACGACCAGTTCGAAAAGATCCTGTCCTACATCGACATCGGCAAGCAGGAAGGCGCCAAGGTGCTCACCGGCGGCGAGAAGGCGCAGCTGTCCGGCGACCTGTCCGGCGGCTACTACATCCAGCCGACCGTCTTCGAGGGCCACAACTCGATGCGCATCTTCCAGGAGGAGATCTTCGGGCCCGTCGTGTCGCTGACCAGCTTCGACGACGAGGCCGACGCCCTGAAGATCGCCAACGACACCCTCTACGGCCTCGGAGCCGGGGTGTGGACCCGATCGACCCACACCGCCTACCGCATGGGCCGGGGCATCCAGGCCGGCCGGGTGTGGACCAACTGCTACCACCACTACCCCGCGCACGCCGCGTTCGGCGGCTACAAGCAGTCGGGCATCGGCCGCGAGAACCACAAGATGATGCTCGACCACTACCAGCAGACCAAGAACCTGCTGGTCAGCTACTCGCCCGACAAGCTCGGCTTCTTCTAGATCGACCCCGACCCCAACACGACAACGACGACGTGAAAGTACACACCATGACAACGATGCGCGCAGCCGTGGTGCACGAATTCGGCACGCCCCTGCAGGTCGACGAGCTCCCCGCCCCGGAGCCGGGCCCCGGCCAGGCCCTCGTCAAGCTCGTCACCTCCGGCGTCTGCCACACCGATCTGCATGCCGCCCACGGAGACTGGCCGGTCAAGCCGAGCCCGCCGTTCATCCCCGGCCACGAGGGAGTCGGTGAGGTGGTCGCCCTCGGCGAGGGCGTCACCACGCTGAGCGAGGGCGACCTCGTCGGTAACGCGTGGCTGTGGTCGGCCTGCGGTGTGTGCGAGTACTGCCGCACCGGCTGGGAGACCCTGTGCGAGGAGCAGCAGAACGGCGGTTACGTCGTCGACGGCAGCTTCGGGCAGTACATGCTCGTCGACGAGCGCTTCGCCGCCCGCATCCCGCAGGGCGCCGACCCGGTCGAGGTGGCGCCGGTGCTGTGCGCCGGGGTGACCGTCTACAAGGGGCTCAAGGTCTCGCAGGTGCGGCCCGGCCAGTGGATGGTCATCTCCGGTATCGGCGGCCTCGGCCACGTGGCCGTGCAGTACGCGGTGGCGATGGGCATGCGCGTCGCGGCGGTGGACGTCGCCGACGACAAACTGGCGCTCGCCCAGAGCTACGGCGCGGAGGTGCTGGTCAACGCCCGTGAGACCGATCCGGTCGAGGCGATCCAGGAGGCCACGGGCGGCGCGCACGGCGTGCTCGTCACCGCGGTGCACCCGGCGGCGTTCGGGCAGGCGATCGGCATGGCCCGGCGCGGCGGCACGATCGTGTTCAACGGGCTGCCTCCGGGCGACTTTCCGGCGCCGATCTTCGACGTCGTGCTCAAGGGCCTGACGATCCGCGGCTCGATCGTCGGCACCCGCCAGGACATGATCGAGGCCCTCGACTTCTACGCCCGCGGCCTCGTCAAGCCCAAGTGCGCGGTGCGTGAACTCGACGACATCAACGCCGTCTTCGAGGAGATGCAGCAGGGCAAGATCGACGGCCGCGTCGTCATCCGCTACTGACCCCGCC
>JBDIAF010000408.1:0-2660 GCA_039812245.1 Agromyces sp.
TCGCCAGACACCGGCACCGTGACCCTCGACGGCCGCATGCTCACCGCGACCGACCGCCGCGGCTTCGGCTACATGCCCGAGGAGCGCGGCCTCTACCCGAAGATGCGGGTGCTCGAGCAGACGGTCTACCTCGCCCGGCTGCACGGTTGGGCGCCGGCGGCCGCCCGCCGCAACGCCCTCGAGCTGCTCGACCGGCTCGGTCTGGCCGATCGGCGCGACGACACCGTCGAGAGCCTCTCGCTGGGCAACCAGCAGCGGGCCCAGATCGCGGCGGCGCTCGTGCACCGCCCCGAGGTGCTCGTGCTCGACGAGCCGTTCTCGGGCCTCGACCCGATGGCCGTCGAGACGGTGCAGGGGGTGCTCGCCGACGCGGCGGCCGACGGGGCGCGGGTGCTGTTCTCCTCGCACCAGCTCGACATCGTCGAGCGGCTCTGCGACGACCTCGTCATCATCGCGGGCGGCCGCATCCGCGCCGCCGGCCCGGGCGACGAACTGCGCGACGAGCACGGCTCCGACCGCTGGGAGCTGCTGACCGCCGGGGACGCCGGCTGGGTGCGCGACATGCCCGGCATCGAGGTCGTCGCCTTCGACGGCGGCTGGGCCCTGTTCGAGGCCGAGACGGATGCCTCGCGGCAGGCGGTCCTCGCCGAGGCTCTGCGCCGCGGCGAGGTGGCCGGATTCACCCGCGAGCACACCACGCTCGCCCAGATCTTCAAGGAGGTCGTGCGATGAGCGACGAGTATCGCGCCCCGCGCTTCACCGACAACGTCGCCCTCATCGCGGGCCGCGAGATCACCGTGCGGCTGCGCAGCAAGGCGTTCCTGGTCTCGACGGGCGTGCTCATGCTCGCCGTGCTCGCCTCGGTCGTGCTCGGCAGCCTGTTCGGCGGGCAGAACGACCCGTCGAAGGTCGCCGTCGTCGGCTCCGCCGCCGAGGCGGTCGCCGGCAACGAGGCGCTGGAGGCGGTGCCGGTGGCCGACGAGGCTGCCGGCGAGGCCCTGCTGCGCGACGGCGAGGTCGCCGCCGTGCTGCTGCCCGAGGCATCCGCCCCCACCGGTATCACGGTGGTCGCGCTCGACGAGACGCCGAACGGCGTGGTGCAGGCGCTCTCGGTGCGCCCCGAGGTCGAGCTGCTCGAGCCCGCGGCAGTCGATCCGATGCTCGCCTACTTCATCGCCTTCGGCTTCGGCATCGTGTTCTTCATGTCGGCGATCACCTTCGGCACGACGATCGCGCAGTCGGTGGTCGAGGAGAAGCAGACCAGGATCATCGAGATCCTGCTCTCGACGGTGTCGGCGCGCGAGCTGCTGACGGGCAAGGTCATCGGCAACAGCGTGCTGGCGTTCGGGCAGATCCTCGCGATCGCCGGGCTCGCGGTCCTCGGGCTGGTGCTCACCGGGCAGCGCCTGCTGCTGGGTGCGCTCGGGGCATCCGTCGTCTGGTTCGTCGTGTTCTTCGCGGTCGGCTTCATCATGCTCGCCGCCCTGTACGCGGCGACCGCCGCGATGGTCTCGCGCTCCGAGGACATCGGCTCGGTCACCTCGCCGGTGATGATGCTCGTGATGATCCCGTACTTCCTCGTCGTGTTCTTCTTCGACGACCCGGGCGTGCTGGCGATCATGAGCTACGTGCCGTTCTCGGCCCCCGTGGGCATGCCGGTGCGCATCTTCCTCGGCCAGGCCGAGTGGTGGGAGCCGCTCCTGTCGTTGGCGATCCTCGTCGCCACCACGGTCGCCGCGCTCGCGATCGGCGACCGCATCTACCGCAACTCGCTGCTGCGCACCGGCAGCCGGGTGAAGCTCGCCGAGGCCCTGCGGGGGTAGCCGAGGCGCAGCGGGCCACTGGTCCGCGCACGGGCCGGGCCCTGCCCGGTCGCAGTTTGCAGGATGAGCGCCGCCATCCCTCCATATGCGAGGCATCGGCCCGCTCATCCTGCAAACTCGGGCGCAGAGCGCGAGGAACGCGCAACTTCCGTGCGCCGACCGGCGCCACGACGCACGCCGTCGGATGGCAGGATGGTTCGGTGAGCACTCCCCTGCACGACACGACCTTCCGCGGCTTCGCGAGCGACAACTACTCCGGCGTGCACCCCGAGGTGCTCGCAGCGATCCAGACCGCCAACGACGGCCACCAGGTCGCCTACGGCGAAGACCTCTACACCGAGCGCCTGCAGCAGGTGTTCGCCGCGCACTTCGGCGAGGGCGTCGAGGCCTTCCCCGTCTTCAACGGCACCGGCGCCAACGTCACCGGGCTGCAGTCGATGCTGCCGCGCTGGGGCGCGGTCGTGAGCGCCAAGACGGCGCACATCAACTCCGACGAGGGCGGCGCGCCCGAGCGGGTCGGCGGCATCAAGCTGCTCACCGTCGAGGCGCCCGACGGCAAGCTCACCCCCGAGCTGATCGACCAGGAGGCCTGGGGCTGGGGCGACGAGCACCGCGCCCAGCCGCTCGTCGTCTCGATCACGCAGACCACCGAGCTCGGCACCGCCTACACCGTCGACGAGGTGCGCGCCATCGCCGAGCACGCGCACTCGCTCGGGATGAAGCTGCACATGGACGGCGCGCGCCTCTCGAACGCGGGCGCCTCGCTCGGCGTGCCGCTGCGCGCGTTCACCCGCGACGCGGGCGTCGACGTGCTGAGCGTCGGCGGCACCAAGAACG
>JBDIAF010000409.1:0-2658 GCA_039812245.1 Agromyces sp.
GCATCCTGCTCGCCGTCATCGTCGTCGTCGTCATCGCGATGTCGATCGCCAGCCCCGCCTTCTTCACGCCCGGCACCTTCTTCGGCCTCGTCCGCAGCTCGCTCGTGCCGCTCGTGCTCGCCCTCGGCGTGCTGCTCGTGGTGCTCGCCGGCGGCATCGACGTGTCGTTCCCGGCGATCGCGATCTTCGCCGCCTACACGACGATCGCCTGGTCGACGACGTCGAGCTTCGACCCGACGATCGTCGGCGTGTTCGTCATCGCGCTGGTCATCGGCGCCGCCCTCGGCCTCGTCGACGGCGCCGTCACCGCGCCGTTCCGGCTGCCGACGCTCATCGTCACCCTCGGCACGCAGGGGATCTTCAAGGGCATCCTGCTCACCTACATCGGTTCGGCCTACATCGCCGCGGGCAAGCTGCCCGGCAGCGTCGCCGCCGCGGGCGACGCCCACCTCGTGGACGTCCCGGGCGCCGGATACCTGCACGCGATGATGGTGCCCGTCGCGGTGCTCACGGTGCTGGTCTGGTGGATGCTCACCCGCACGACCTTCGGCCGAAGCATCTACGCGATCGGCGGCGACATCGAGGCCGCGCGGCGCGTGGGCATCAAGGTCGTGCGCACCCAGCTGCTGCTCTACGTGCTCGTCGGGGCGATCGCCGCCTTCGGCGGGGTGATCTACGTCATCCTCGGCAAGAACGCGAACCCGCAGACGCTCGTCGGCACCGAGCTGGACATCATCGCGGCCGTCGTGCTCGGCGGGGCGTCGATCTTCGGCGGCCGGGGCTCGGTGCTCGGCACCATCCTCGGCGTCGTGCTCGTGCAGCTGATCAACAACAACCTCGTGCTCGTCGGCATCCCCAGCACGTGGCAGCGCGCCGCGGTCGGGGTCCTGCTCATCGTCGGCGTCGGCATCCAGGCGGTCGCGGCCTCGCGCGCCCGGCGACGACCCGTCATCATCCAGGAGGGGACGGTGCCGGCATGAGCGATCTGAAGCCGGGAGCGCTCGCGGAGGCCAACGGCCGCGTCGACGGCGGCGTGCGCTCGCTGATCTCGCGGATCCACGTGACGCGCGGGTCCGGGCGGATGGTGCTGCTGCTGCTCATCACCTTCGCCCTCTTCGCGGTGCTCAACCCGGGCGTGTTCCTCAACCCCGTCAACCTGCAGAACATCGGCGTCGCCGCGCCGGAGATCGGCCTCATCTCGCTCGCGATGATGATCGCGATGCTCACCGGCGGCATCGACCTGTCCGTCGTCGCGATCGCGAACGCCTCGGCGATCACCGTCTCCTCGCTGTACACCGCGGTCGCGGTCTCCGGCGGAGCGGCGGCGGCCGAGGGGATGGCGATCCCGATCATCCTCGCGGGCATCGCCGTCGGCGCCCTGCTCGGCGCGGTCAACGGCGTGCTCATCAGCGTCGTCGGGATCACCCCCATCCTCACCACGCTCGGCACGATGCAGCTGTTCAACGGGCTCGCCATCGTCTGGACGGGAGGCGTGACGATCTCCGGCGCGCCCTCGGTGCTCACGACGATCGGCAAGGCGACGCTCGCGGGCGTCCCCGTGCTCTTCCTCGTGCTGGTGATCGTCGCCGCGCTGCTCGCGATCGTCGTCGACCGCACCCCGATCGGACGCAAGATCCAGCTGCAGGGCGCCAACCCGATCGCCGCCAGGTACTCGGGCATCAGCAGCCGCGGCACGCTCATGGCGACCTACGTCGTCAGCGGCCTGCTCGGCGCGCTCGCGGGCCTGGTCTTCCTCAGCCGCAACCCCGCGGCGAGCGCCGACTACGGCTCCAGCTACATCCTGCTCGCGATCGTCATCGCCGTGCTCGGCGGGACGAACCCCAACGGCGGCTTCGCGACCGTGCTCGGCGTCGTGCTCGCGACGCTGACCCTGCAGGTGATCTCGAGCGGCTTCACGGCGATGCGCCTCTCCGCCTACGAGTACGCGATCGCCCAGGGCGTGCTGCTGATCGCCGTCATGGTCTTCGACCAGATCTCGTTCCGGCGACGGCGCCGGTCGAGCCCCGGGGCGACGAGCGAGACGGTGGCGATCGCCACCGAGCGCGGGGCCGCAGCGGCCGCCGAACCAGAGACCGAGAACACCGTGAACGGCGGAAAGGACGGCCGACAGCCGTGAAGAAGATCATCAACGAGCCCGGGGCCTTCGTCGACGAGTTCGTCGAGGGCATCCTGCTCGCCCACCCCGACCTCGTGAAGACCGCCGGCGACGACCTGCGCGTGCTCGTGAGGGCGGATGCGCCGCAGCAGGGCCGGGTCGGCATCGTCACCGGCGGCGGCTCGGGCCACCTGCCCCTGTTCAAGGGCTACGTCGGCCGCGGGCTGTGCTCCGGCGTCGCGATCGGCAACGTCTTCAGCTCGCCGAGCGCCGACCAGATCCTCCAGGCGACGAAGGCGGTCTCCGGCGGTGCCGGCGTGCTCTACCTCTACGGCAACTACGGCGGCGACGTCTTCAACTTCGACCTCGCCGTCGACCTCGCCGAGCTCGAGGACATCCCCACCGCGACCGTGCTCGGCCGCGACGACGTCGCGAGCCAGCCGCGCGAGCGCAAGGCCGACCGCCGCGGCGTCGCCGGCATCCTGTTCGCCGCCAAGGCCGCCGGGGCGGCCGCCGAGCGCGGCGACGCGCTCGATCGCGTC
>JBDIAF010000410.1:0-2657 GCA_039812245.1 Agromyces sp.
GGCTGGCGTCGACGAGGGCGCGGTCGGCGAGCGGGGCCGGGTAGAGCAGCTCGACGAGCTTCTCCGCGATGGCGTAGCTGCGGTTCTGCCACACCTCGCCGATCATGCCGAAGTAGCGCTCGACGTAGGGGGCGAGCAGCGATCGGTCGTCGGCGCGGACGAAGCCGGCGGCGGTGGTGCGGACGACCGAGTTCGTCGCGGTGTCGGCGACGACGATCGAGTCCCAGGCCCGCTGCTTGCCTTCGGCGGTGGGGATCGCGGCCCGGGCGTGCGCGGCGGACTCCTGCCCGGTCGCGGTCTGGTCCTCGGCGAGGCGGGCGTCGATCTCGGCGTCGCCGGCGCGGCCCGCCGCGACGAGGGCGATGAGCAGCTCCCAGCCGAGGTCGGTGTCGATGTCGAGCCCGTCGAGCGAGCGCTCGCCCGCGAACAGCTCGGCGAGCTCGTCGACGTGGGTGCCCGCCTCGGCGATCGCCGCGAACGACTTCACGAACTGGAACTGGGCGTCGCTGCCGGCCTCGGCCTGCTGCGCGAGCTGCCAGAAGCCGTCGGCGAGGGTGCGCCGCGCCTCGGCGCGCTGCTCGGGTGCGACGTACGAGCTCGCCGCGAGCTGCGCGTTGGCGAGGATGATGCGCAGCGTCGTCGACTCGGTCTCGCTCGCGATGTTGCCGAGCACCAGGTCGAGGTAGTCGCTCGCGCTCGTCTCGGCGTCGCGGGTGGCGTCCCACACGCTCGACCAGACGAGGGCACGCGCCAGCGGGTCCTCGATCTTCGACAGGTTCTGGATCGCGACCTTCTGGGAGGCCTCGTCGAGACGGATCTTCGCGTACGCGAGGTCGTCGTCGTTCAGCAGCACCAGGTCGGGGCGGGCCAGGCCCGCGAGCTCGGCCACCTCGGTGCGCTCGCCGTCGACGTCGAGCTCGACGCGGTGCTCGCGCACGAGCTTGCCGTCGACGAGGTTGTAGAAGCCGATCGCGAGGCGGTGCGGCCGGATGGTCGGGTAGTCGGGGTGCGCCGACTGCAGCACCGCGAACGAGGTGATCGCGCCCTCGGCGTCGGTGGTGATCTCGGGGCGCAGGGTGTTCACGCCCGCCGTCTCGAGCCAGAGCTCCGACCAGCCCGACAGGTCGCGGCCCGAGGCGGTCTCGAGCTCGGCGAGCAGGTCGGCGAGCGTGGTGTTGCCCCAGGCGTGCTTCTTGAAGTACGCCGACACGCCGGTGAAGAACGCGTCGATGCCGACCCAGGCGGCGAGCTGCTTCAGCACCGAGCCGCCCTTGGCGTAGGTGATGCCGTCGAAGTTGACCAGCACGTCCTCGAGGTCGCGGATCTCGGCGACGATGGGGTGCGTGGAGGGCAGCTGGTCCTGGCGGTAGGCCCAGCTCTTCTCCATCGAGTTGAAGGTGGTCCAGGCGTGGTGCCACTCGGTCGCCTCGGCGGTCGCGATGGTCGAGGCCCACTCGGCGAACGACTCGTTCAGCCAGAGGTCGTTCCACCACTTCATGGTGACGAGGTCGCCGAACCACATGTGCGCGAGCTCGTGCAGGATCGTGACGACGCGGCGCTCCTTGATCGCGTCGGTCACCTTGGAGCGGAACACGTACACCTCGGTGAAGGTGACGGCGCCCGCGTTCTCCATCGCGCCCGCGTTGTACTCGGGCACGAACAGCTGGTCGTACTTCGTGAAGGGGTAGGGCACGTCGAACTTGCCCTCGAAGTAGGCGAAGCCCTGCTTCGTCTTCTCGAAGATGTAGTCGGCGTCGAGGTACTGCGACAGGCTCTTCCGGCTGAACACGCCCAGGGGGATCGTGCGGCCGTCGGAGCTCGTGAGCTCGTCGCGCACGACGTCGTAGGGGCCCGCGACGAGCGCCGTGATGTAGCTCGAGATGCGGTGGGTCGGCTCGAACGACCACGTCGCGGTCTCGTCGCCCGCGGCGACGGGCTCGGGCGTCGGCATGTTCGACACGACCTGCCAGTGCGACGGCGCCGTGACGGTGAACTTGAAGGCCGCCTTCAGGTCGGGCTGCTCGAACACGGCGAACATGCGGCGCGAGTCGGGCACCTCGAACTGGGTGTAGAGGTACACCTCGCCGTCGGCGGGGTCGACGAAGCGGTGCAGGCCCTCGCCCGTGTGCATGTAGCGGCCGTCGGCCTCGACGACGAGCACGTTCTCGGCCTGCAGGCCCGGCAGCTGGATGCGCACGCCGTCGCTGACCTCGGCCGGGTCGAGGGCGACGCCGTTCAGCGTCACCGAGTGCACGGCCGCGGTGATGGCGTCGATGAAGGTCGAGGCGCCCGGCGTGGCGGCGTCGAAGCGCACGGTCGTGGTGGTCTTGAAGACCTCGGGGCCGACGGTGACGTCGAGCACGACGTCGTAGTCGTGCACCGTCACGAGCGCGGCGCGCTCCTCGGCTTCGACGCGGGTGAGGTTCTCTCCGGGCACGTGCGCTCCTTCGCAAGTATCGACGCGGCTCGTGGCCGCAGGCAACGCGCTCCAGCCTAGCCCTCGCGTCCGCATCGTCGTAGCGTTCATGCATGGCGACGAGCGTGGACGGAACGGTGCCGACCGCCGAGCGGTACCGCGTCTTCGCCGAGCGCGAGGCGCGCGGGCTCTCGGCCTGCTACGAGGCATGGGCGAGCGGCGTCGCCGGCGACGCCGCGAC
>JBDIAF010000411.1:0-2657 GCA_039812245.1 Agromyces sp.
GACTCGCCCAGATGCCCTGCAACGCCGCGAAGTAGTCGACGGTGGTCGCGGCGAGCAGTTCGGCCGGGCGCGCGCGGCGCCCGCCGTCGGCGATCGCGCGGGCCGTGTCGTTCGAGAGCGCGGCGTCCTCGACGACGCGTCGCCACGCCGCGTCCTTCACCGACGGGTCGGGACGGGCGGCGAGGGCGGTCTCGGCCAGCTGCCGGCCCTTGGCGGTGTCGTCGGCGGTGCGGGCCGCAGCGATCTCGACGTCGTCCGCCGCGCCGAGCGCGGCACGGGCGATGACGATCTCCCAGCGCAGGTCGAGGTCGATCTCGAGCCCGGGCAGGCCGAGGCTGCCGTCGGCGAGGCCGCCGAGCACCTCGGCGCGGGCCGAGGTCGAGGCGATGCGGGTGAAGGCCTTCGCGAGCTGCAGCTGCGCGTCGGAGCCCGCCTCGGCGAGCTCGGCGAGCGCCCAGACGGCGTCGCCGGCGTCGGCGGCGAGCTCGTCGCGGTGAGCATCGGCGAGGTAGCGGCCGAGCGCGAACTCGAGCCGAGACAGGGCGAGGCCGCGTGCGGAGGACTGGGTCTCGTGCCCGATGTTCGCGAGCACGAGCCGCGCGAAGTCGGCCGCCGGAAGCTCGGCATCGCGCACCGCGTCCCACGCCGAGCCGAGCACCACGGCGCGAGCGACGGGGTCGGCGATCGCGGCCAGGTGGTGCACGGCGGTCTCGAACGACGCCGCGTCGAGGCGCACCTTCGCGTACGTCAGGTCGTCGTCGTTCACGAGCAGCAGGGCGGGCCGGGGGAGGCCGACGAGCTCGGGCACCTCGGTGACGGCCCCGTCGACGTCGAGCTCGATGCGGCGGGTGCGCACGAGCGCGTCGCCGTCGTGCTCGTAGCAGCCGATCGCGAGGCGGTGCGGGCGCAGCGTGGGGTGCTCGGGCGCCGCGGACTGCTCGATGCGGGCGGAGGAGATCACGCCCGAGGCATCCTCGGTGATGGATGCGCGCAGGGTGTTGACCCCCGCGGTCTCGAGCCAGCGCGCCGACCATTCGGTCAGCTCGCGTCCGCTCGCGGCCTCGAGCTCGTCGAGCAGGTCGTGAAGGGTCGCGTTGCCGCCGCCGTGCTTCGCGAGGTAGGCGCCCACGCCGCGCTGGAACGCGTCGAGCCCGACCCACGCGACGAGCTGCTTCAGCACCGAGGCGCCCTTGTCGTAGGTGATCGCGTCGAAGTTGACCTCGACGTCGGCGAGGTCGCGGATCTCGGCCACGATGGGGTGCGTCGAGGGCAACTGGTCCTGCTCGGCCGCATGGGTCTTCTCGTCGCTCGCGAAGGTGGCCCAGACGCCCGTGAACTCGGTGACCTGCGAGGTGGCGAGGGTCGAGGCCCAGGTGGCGAACGACTCGTTGAGCCAGAGGTCGTTCCACCACTTCATGGTCACCGAGTTGCCGAACCACATGTGGCTGAGCTCGTGCAGCACGACGATGGCCCGCTGCTCGCGACGCGCGTCGGAGACCCGCGAGCGGAACAGGTACGACTCGTTGAAGGTGACCGCGCCGACGTTCTCCATGGCGCCCCAGTTGTACTCGGGCACGAAGATCTGGTCGTACTTGCCGTACGGATAGGGCACCCCGAACGCCTGCTCGTAGAAGGCGAGCCCGGCCTGCACGGTGGAGAACATCACCTCGGGGTCGGCGTACTCGGCGAGGGAGGCGCGGGTGAACAGGCCGAGCGGCACCTCGCGTCCGTCGACGCTCGCGGCGCTGCCGCGCCAGCTCGCATAGGGTCCCGCGACGATCGCGACGATGTAGCTCGAGATGACCGGACCGGTCTCGAACGCCCAGGTCGCGGTGCCGGATGCCTCGGCGGCCGCTGGCTCGGGCGAGGGTGCGTTCGACAGCACGGTCCAGTGCTCGGGCGCGGTGATCGTGAAGCGCACGGCGGCCTTCAGGTCGGGCTGGTCGAACACGGCGTACACCCGGTTCGCCTCGGCCACGGCGAACTCGGTGTACAGGTAGGTCTCGCCGTCGACCGGGTCGACGAAGCGGTGCAGGCCCTCGCCGGTGTTCGTGTAGGCGTTCGTGGAGACCACGCGCAGCTCGTTCTCGGCCGCGAGCCCGTCGAGGCGGATGCGACCACCGGAGACCACCGCGGCGGGGTCGAGCCGGCGGCCGTTGAGCGCGAGCTCGTGCACCTCGACGGTGTGCGCCTCGATGAAGGTCGACGCCCCCTCGACGCCCGCGAACCGGGCGAGGGTCTCGCTGCGGAACGTCTCACCGCCGCCCGCGAGGTCGAGCACGACCTCGTAGCTCGGGGAGCCGACGATCGCAGCGCGTTCGACGGCTTCGGCGCGGGTGAGGTTGGCAGCAGGCATGGACGATCCCTTCGTAGCGACGGCCTCGGCCAGCCTACCGAGCGTCGCGCACTCCGCCCGGCGGCAGCAGCCCGTGCTCGTAGGCGAGGATCACGAGCTGCACCCGGTCGCGCGCGCCGAGCTTCTGCAGCACCCGGCCGACGTGCGTCTTCACCGTCGACTCCGAGAGGAAGAAGCGCTCGGCGAGTTCGCCGTTGTTGAGCCCTTCGGCGATGGCCAGCAGGATCTCGCGTTCGCGTGCGGTGAGCACGGCGAGCGCACCCGTGGCGGCCGGCGGTGCGGCCCCGGGCGAGGCGGTCTC
>JBDIAF010000412.1:0-2654 GCA_039812245.1 Agromyces sp.
TGATGTCGCCGAAGTCGTCCTGCTTCACGACGATGCGCCGGGTGCTCACCTCGGTGAGCCGCACCCGCAGCTCGGTGCCGTCGTCGAGGCGCAGCACGTAGGGGTCGGCCAGGTAGCGGATGCCCCGCTGCTCGAGCAGCTCCTCGCCGTCGAGCCAGTCGACCGGGCCGCCGAGCTCGCGCCCGAGCAGGTCGATCGGCACGAAGCCCTCGCCCTCGGGGCGGAGCCAGCCGACGAGCTCGCCGTCGGCGCGCCGGTGCTCGATGAAGTCGCTGCGGTCCACGCGTCGACCCTAGCGGCACTGACGCAGCGCCGCGCACCCGCGGCTACAGCTCGACCCCGACGAGCACCGGCTCGGGATGCAGCGTGATGCCGTACTCGGCCTGCACGCGGTGCTGCACGTAGCGGGCGAGCTGCGCCAGCTCCTCGGCGGTGGCCCCGCCCCGGTTGGTCAGCGCGAGCGTGTGCTTCGACGACACCGCGGCGCGCGAGCCCGGCAGCGCGAAGCCGCGCCGCACGCCCGAGTGCTCGATCAGCCACGCGGCCGAGAGCTTCACGAGCGGCTCGGCCGGCGAGGCATCCACGGGCGGGTCGTCGGACGCCTCGAGCTCGGCCTGCAGCTCGAGGAACGCGTCGAGCGGCGATCCGGAGGCGAGCGTCGACAGCGGCGTGACCTCGTCGGGCTCATCGGGCTCGAGGTACCAGCGGGGCGCGTCGGCCGGCAGCGTGCGGGCGACGCGCTCGGAGACGATGGGGTTCGTGAAGAACGATCCCGCGCTCACGGAGTCGGGGTCTGCGGGGTCGAGCACCATGCCCTTCGAGGCGCGCAGGGCCAGCACGGTCTCGCGCACCTTCGCGATCGGCACCCGGTCGCCCGGCTGGACGCCGAGGGCCCCCGCGAGCTGCGCGTAGGCGATGGGGCGGCCGATCGCCTCGCCGAGCACCGCGCGTTCGGCGGCGGTGTCGTGCAGCTCGACCTCGACGGCGACGACGACGCCCGCGAGGCCCTGCTTCAGCACCGAGGTGCGGTAGCCGAGCTCGAGCTCGGCGGCCGCCATGCGGCGGGGCGCCTCGGCCCCCTCGTCGAGGAACCAGATCGCGCTGAGCACCTCGGCGAGCTCCTGCCCGTAGGCGCCGATGTTCTGCACGGGCGCGGCGCCCACCGAGCCGGGGATGCCCGAGAGCGCCTCGAGTCCCGAGTAGCCGCGCTCGACGGTCCAGGCGACGAACTCGTCCCACGCCTCGCCGGCCTGCACCCGCAGGCGGACGGACCCCTCCGGCGCCTCGGGCAGCACCTCGACGCCCTTCGTCGCGATGCGCACGACCGTGCCGTCGAAGCCCTCGTCGCCGACGAAGAGGTTCGAGCCGCCGCCGAGCACCATCCACTCGCCGCCGGCGCGCCAGGCGTCGTGCAGCAGGTCGACGAGGTCGCGCTGGGTCGTCGCGGTGACGAGCCTGCGGATCGGCCCGCCGAGGCGGAGCGTCGTCAGTTCGGCGAAGGTGGGCTGGGTCATCGCTTCGGTGGGGCTCAGCCGCGCGCGGACAGGTCGACCCGCACCTGCGCCTTGCCGAGCACGGTCTCCTCGCCGACCTTCACGGTGAGGTCGATGCGGGCGACCGAGGCCTCGGCGTCGAGCTGGCCGACCTTCGCGACGACCGAGACCACGGCGCCGAGCTCGGGGTCGACGACGACGGGGCGGGTGAAGCGCACCTGGTAGTCGACGACGCGGCCGGCGTCGCCCGCCCAGTCGACGACGGGCTGCACCGCGAAGCCCATGGTGAGCATGCCGTGCGCGAGCACGCCGGGGAGCCCGACCGCCTTCGCCACGTCGTCGCGATAGTGGATCGGGTTGAAGTCGCCCGAGGCCCCCGCGTAGCGGACGAGGGTGTCGCGGGTGAGCGCGAAGCTCTGCTCGGCGACGACGTCGCCCACGGCGAGCGAAGCGAATTCGGGCATCAGTCGTCTCCTCGCACCACGAGCGTCGAGATCGCGGTCACGACGTGCGCGCCCGAGGCATCCGTGATCGTCGACTCGGCCGTGACCATCGAATGCGCGCCGAGCGACTTCACGCTCGTGACGGCGAGGCGCGCGGTGAGCTCGTCGCCCGCGACGATGGGCCGGGTCGAGGTGAAGCGCTGATCGCCGTGCACCACGCGCGAGAAGTCGATGCCGGCGTCGGGCTCGGCGAGCAGCTGCGCGAGCGTGCGCTCCTGGATGACGACGGCGAAGGTCGGCGGGGCGACGACGTCGGCGTAGCCGGCCGCCCGCGCGGCCTCGGGGTCGAGGCTGATCGGGCTCGAGGCGAGCACGGCGCGCGCGAACTCGCGCACCTTCTCGCGCCCGACGAGGTACGGCTCGGTCGGCGGGAACTCCCGCCCCACGAGTTCGGGGTTCACAGACACCCCGTCAGTCTACGCAGTGGGGCGCAGCCGCCGGTCGAGTAGGCGCGAAGCGCCGTATCGAGACCAGCCGATCGTGGTCTCGATACGTTCCTGCGTCGCTACTCGACCGACGGGCCGGGTCAGCGCTTGCCGCCGCCGAGCAGGCCGCCCAGCAGGTCGCCGAGGCCGCCGCCGGCCGAGGAGCCGCCGCCCGAGCCGCCGAGCAGGCCGCCCAGCAGGCCGCCGAGGTCGATGCCGCCCGCGCCGCCCGC
>JBDIAF010000413.1:0-2652 GCA_039812245.1 Agromyces sp.
CCGCCGCGGCCAACCTCGAACTGCGGTTTCACGAGCAGCACGAGATCCGCGCCCTCGGCGGCGGTCTCGACGAGCGCCGGCAGCACGGTGGTCAGCGAGATGAACGAGAGGTCGGCCGTCACGATCGAGGGCGCCTCGCGTTCGCCGCTCAGGGCGGCGAGCGAGGCGCGGTCGAGGGAGCGCACGTTGCACCCTTCGACGAGCACGAGCCCCTCGCGCCCGTGCAGTTCGGCTGCGAGCTGGCCGTGGCCGACGTCGACCGCGAGCGCGCGGCGCGCGCCGCGTTCGAGCAGCACCTGCGTGAAGCCGCCGGTCGAGGCCCCCGCGTCGAGCGCGACGCGACCGGCGACGTCGACGTCGAAGCGGTCGAGCGCAGCGATGAGCTTGTGCGCCGCGCGGCTCACGTAGTGATCGGATGCCTCGACCTCGAGTACGGCGTCGTCGCGCACCCTGGCCGACGGCTTCACGACCGGCCTGCCGTCGACGCGGACCTCGCCTGCCGCGATGAGTGCGGCAGCATGCGTGCGCGAGCGTGCGAGTCCGCGCGCCGCCAGCGCGGCGTCGAGTCGGGCCTCTGCCATGCTCAGCCCGCGCTGCGGCTCGGGTCGGACTGCTCGAGCTCGGCCCGCAGCGCATCGGCCAGCGCGCGGTAGCCGCCGGCGCGGTCCCCGAGCTCGCGCCCCTCGATGTCGTCGAGCGACGCTCGCGTGGCCTCGCTCAGCTCGGTGCGCTCGAAGGGGGCCGGCGCCTCGGGGGTCGATTCGTCGCTCACACCTCAACGCTACCCGCACCCGACGACGATCGGGCGGTCGCCTCGCCTCCGTCTGGCGGTGCCGTCAGCTGTAGAGCACCGCGGGCACGTCGAGCGCGTGGATGGGTCGTCCCGAATCCCAGATCGCGCGGCACGCCGCGCGCAGTCGGTCGAGCCCCGCGTCGCCGTCGTCGAGCACGACGACGCGGTTGCCGTCGATGCGCACGCTCGCGCCGCGCACCCGCACCGCTCCCCCGCGCCTGGTCTCCGCGACCGGATACGGCTCGTGCAGCTCGCGGAGGTCGCCGAGGATGAAGTCGGGTCGGCTGTCGGCCTTCGCGGCGAGCAGCTGCTTCGCGCGGTCGATGCCGGTCAGCACGATCGCCGATGGGATGCCCGCCCGCTTGGCACCGAGGATGTCGGTGTCGAGGCGATCTCCGATCATGAGCGGCGATCTCGCGCCGAAGCGCGCGACCGCCTCGTCGAAGATGGCCCGCTCGGGCTTGCCCGCCACGACCGGGAACCGCCCGACGGCGGTGTGCACGGCGGAGACGAGCGTGCCGTTCCCGGGGGCGATGCCCCGGGCGACCGGGATGGTCCAGTCCATGTTGGTGGCGATCCAGGGGATGCCGCCCGGTTCGTCGGGCCCGCCGTGCGCGTTGAGCGCGAAGGCGGCCTCGGCGAGCTGGGTCCACCCGACGTCGGGGGCGAAGCCCTGCACGACCGCATCGGGGCCGTCATCGGCCGAACGCGTGACGCGGTACCCGCGACGCTCGAGTTCGGTGACGATCCCCTCGCCGCCGACGACGAGCACGAGCGCACCCGGTGACGCGAGGCCGTCGAGCAGCGTCATGGCCGCCTGGGGCGAGGTCACGACGTCGGATGCCTCGACCTCGAGCCCGAGCTCGGCCAGATGCGCCGCGACCGAGGCGTCGCTTCGCGAGGCGTTGTTCGTGATGTAGCCGACCGCCCGCCCCGACTTCGCGAGGTTCAGGCTCTCCACCGCGTACGGCAGCGCATGGGGTCCGGTGTAGACGACGCCGTCGAGATCGGCGAAGACCGCGTCGACGCCGTCGAGCGGCGTCGCCTGCTCAGTCCTCGCTCGGAACAGCGCCATGGGCGTCCTGATCCTCTTCGCGCTCCGACGTGGGCTCGTCGGCGATCGTCGCGCCCGCCTCGCTCGTCGCATCGCCGTCGTCGGCGACGGGGACGACCGGCTCCTCGGATGCCTCGGCCTCGGCGAGCTCGGCGCCGACGACCTCGGCCTCCGCCTCGGGCTCGACGGCCTCGACGTCGAAGCCCTCGTCGTCGAGCTCGAAGACCTCGAAGACCTCTTCCTCGGCCGGGCCGGCGAGCGCCGCCTCGGCGCGCGCGGCGAGCGTCCGCCACCGCGCGGCGTCGCTGTCGCGGCCGAGCTCGCCGAGCACCTCGGCGTAGGCGAGGAAGAGCGCGGGGCTGTACGAGAACGCCCGGTCGGGGTCGAGTTGCGGGATCTCGAGCTCGGCGAGAGCGAGGTCGGCATCGCCCTGGTCGAGGCGCGCCCCCGACATCGCGATGGCGAGCGAGACCTGCACGCCGGCCGGAAGCGTGCTGCGGTCGACCGAGCGACCGAGTTCGAGAGCGCGATCGGGCCGGCCCACGCCGCGCTCGCTGTCGACCATGAGCGGCAGCTGCTCGTTGCTGCCGGTGATGCGCCGATAGGTGCGCAGCTCGCGCAGGGCGAGCGCGAAGTCGCCCGTGGCATAGGCCGTGATCGCGAGCGATTCGCGCACGACGCCGATCCGCCCGCCGCGGCGCGAAGCCGACAGGGCATGCCGGTGCGCCAGCTCGGGATCGTCCTCGAGGTACTCGGCGGCCGCGGCCAGGTGCATCGCCACCCAGTCGGCGTTCTCCTTCGTGAG
>JBDIAF010000414.1:0-2650 GCA_039812245.1 Agromyces sp.
GATCCACGACCAGCTGCGCGCCGAGCTCGAGCGGGTGCGCGACATCGTCGCCCAGGTGCGGGCCGGGCACCTGCAGGTCGGGCGCGCCCGCTCGATCATCAACACGATGGCGATGCGGCAGAACAACTGGACGCTGGGGGCGTTCTGCGAGAGCTACTGCCGCGTCGTCACCTCGCACCACACGCTCGAGGACCGCAGCGTCTTCCCCCATCTGCGCCGCGCCGAGCCGGCGCTCGAGCCGGTGCTGGACCGGCTCGAGACCGAACACCACGTCATCGCCGAGGTGCTCGATCGCCTCGACCGCGCGCTGGTCGCGATCGTCGACGGCGACGGCTACGGCCGGGCGGGCGACGCGTTGCTCGCCGACCTCGATGCCCAGGTCGATCTGCTCACCGACACGCTGCTCAGCCACCTCGCCTACGAGGAGCGCGAACTCATCGGGCCGCTGGCGCGGAACGGCCTCTACGGCCCGTGACGAGCGATGCCTCGGGTTCCCCGGAACTGAGGACCTAGGGCCCCGGGCGCCAATAGTGTGACTGCCTACGCTCGTGCCGTCGAAGAGGACGCTCAGTTGGGAAGGGACCCGCATGTCGGCCTATGTCTATGACCTGTCAGAGGGCAACAAGGACCTCAAAGACCTATTAGGCGGCAAGGGGGCGAACCTTGCTGAAATGCACAATATGGGCATCCCGGTGCCGCCGACGTTCACCATTACGACCGATGCGTGTCGCGAGTACCTGACCACCGGCAAGGAGCCCGAGTCGCTGGCCGGCGAGATCGACGAGCACGTCACGGCCCTGGAGCAGGCCGCCGGCAAGACGCTCGGGGGCGGCGACGACCCGCTGCTGCTCTCCGTGCGCTCCGGCGCCAAGTTCTCGATGCCCGGCATGATGGAGACGGTGCTCAACATCGGCCTCAACGACACCTCGGTCGACGGCCTGGCCAAGCAGTCCGGCAACCCGCGCTTCGCGTACGACTCCTACCGCCGCCTGCTGCAGATGTTCGGCAAGACCGTGCTCGGCCTCGAGGGCGACCTGTTCGAAGACGTCATGGACGAGGCCAAGCGCGACGCCGGCGCCTCCAGCGACACCGAACTCACGGTCGATCACCTCAAGGAGATCGTCGAGAAGTTCAAGGGCATCATCAAGTCGGAGACGGGCAACGACTTCCCGCAGGAGCCGCGCGAGCAGCTGCTCGCCGCCGTGCGCGCCGTCTTCAACTCCTGGAACAGCGAGCGCGCGATCCTCTACCGCAAGCGCGAGAACATCCCCGCCGAGCTGGGCACGGCCGTCAACGTCTGCACGATGGTCTTCGGCAACCTCGGCGACAAGTCCGGCACCGGCGTCGCATTCACCCGCGACCCCGCCTCCGGCGCGCAGGGCGTGTACGGCGACTACCTGCAGAACGCGCAGGGTGAAGACGTCGTCGCCGGTATTCGCAACACGATCCCGCTGACCGACCTCGAGGGCTTCGACAAGGAGTCCTACGACGAGTTGATGAACATCATGTCGACGCTCGAGGGTCACTACAAAGACTTGTGTGACATCGAGTTCACGGTGCAAGAGGGCAAGCTGTGGATGCTGCAGACCCGCGTCGGCAAGCGCACCGCGGGCGCGGCCTTCGTCATCGCCTGCCAGCTCATCGACGAGGGCGTCATCGACGAGGCCGAGGCGCTGCGCCGCGTCGACGGCGACATGCTCGCCCAGCTGATGTTCCCCCAGTTCGACCCGGCCGCCACGAAGAAGAAGATCGCCAAGGGCATGAACGCCTCCCCGGGCGCCGCCACCGGACAGATGGTCTTCAACTCCGCGGAGGCCGTGGAGCGGGCCGCCGCCGGCGAGCGGGTCATCCTCGTGCGTCGCGAGACCAACCCCGACGACCTGGGCGGCATGATCGCCGCCCAGGGCATCCTCACCAGCCGCGGCGGCAAGACGAGTCACGCCGCCGTCGTCGCCCGCGGCATGGGCAAGACCTGCGTGTGCGGCGCCGAGGAACTCGACGTCGACACGAAGAACGGCACCGTCGGCCTGCCCGACGGACGCACGCTCAAGGCCGGCGACCTCGTCTCGATCGACGGCACCACCGGCGAGGTCTTCGACGGTGAGGTGCCGGTCGTGGCGCCCCCGGTCGTGCAGTACTTCGAGGGCGAGCTCACGAACGACGAGATCGAGGCCGACGACCTCGTGCGCGCCGTCGCCCGGATCATGGAGGCGGCGGACAAGCACCGCGCCCTCGGGGTGCGCGCCAACGCCGACAACGGCCCCGACTCCGCCCGCGCGCGCCGCTTCGGCGCCACCGGCGTGGGCCTGTGCCGCACCGAGCACATGTTCCTCGGTGACCGTCGCGCCCTCGTCGAGCGGCTCATCCTCGCCGACACCCCCGAGGAGCGCGGCTCCGCGCTCGACGCGCTGCTGCCGCTGCAGCGCGGCGACTTCGTCGAGATCTTCGAGGCGATGGACGGGCTGCCGGTCACCGTGCGGCTGCTCGACCCGCCGCTGCACGAGTTCCTGCCCGACCTCACCGAGATGACGGCTCGGCTGGCGGTGGCCGACAAGGCCGGCGAGGAGGTCAGCGAGAAGGACCGGATGCTGCTGGCCGCCGTCGAGCGCCTGCACGAGCAGAACCCGATGCTCGGTCTGCGCGGCGTGCG
>JBDIAF010000415.1:0-2647 GCA_039812245.1 Agromyces sp.
ATCGGCTCGGTCACCGCCTCGCGACGGACGGGCGCTCCCCCGCCCCGGCTCAGCACCACCGGGGCGGGCGCGTCGGGAGCGGGCGCGCCCGCAGAGGCATCCGCATCGCCGCCGGAGGTCGCAGGCCGCCCCTGGGCGGCGCGCCTCGCCCCCTTCGGCCGGTCGAATCCCTGCGGTCGCTTCACTGGCGGCCCGTGGTCATGCGCGCTCGCGCTCGAGCGCGGCGAGCAGCTGCGGCACGATGCGGTAGACGTCGCCGCAGCCGAGGGTGATCACGAAGTCGCCCTCGCGCGCGATGCGGGCGGTGTGGTCGGCGGCCTCCTGCCAGTCGGCGATGAAGGCCACGTGCTCGGGGTCGTTGAACCGCTCGCTCACGAGCGCGCCGGTGACCCCGGGCACCGGGTCCTCGCGGGCGCCGTACACGTCGAGCACGACGGTCTCGTCGGCGTACTGCTCGAGCACCTCGGCGAACTCGGTCGCGAAGGCCTGGGTGCGGCTGTAGGTGTGCGGCTGGTGCACCGCGATGATGCGGCCCTCGCCGACCACGGTGCGCGCCGCGGCGAGGGCCGCCGCGACCTCGGTCGGGTGGTGGGCGTAGTCGTCGTACACGCTCACGCCGCCGACGGTGCCGTGCAGCTCGAAGCGGCGCCCGGTTCCGGCGAACGTCGCGATGCCGGCGAGGGACGCCTCGGGGTCGAGCCCGAGGCCGACGAGCACGGCGAACGCGCCCGCCGCGTTGACGGCGTTGTGCCGGCCGGGCACGCGCAGTCGCGCACGGTACTCGACGCCCTCGTGGCTCAGCGCGAACGCGACGCCACCGCCCCTGCTCTCGATCGAGTGCACGCGCACCGTGGCATCCGCCGCCTCGCCGAAGGTGACCACGTTACGATGCGAGAGCCGCTCGGTGACGCGCTTCGCACCGGCGTCGTCCGAGGAGACCACCACGAGCTCGCGGGCCTGGTCGGCGAAGTCGACGAACGCCTGCTCGAAGGCCTCGCGCGAGCCGTAGTGGTCGAGGTGATCGGGGTCGACGTTGGTGATGAGGGCGACCGAGGTGTCGTAGAGCAGGAAGGAGCCGTCGGACTCGTCGGCCTCGACGACGAACAGCTCGCCGTCGCCGGCGGCCGCGCTCACGCCCAGCGACTCGATGACGCCGCCGTTCACGAAGCTCGGCCGCTCGCCGAGCTCGAGCATCCCGGTGATGATCATGCCGGTCGAGGTCGTCTTGCCGTGGGCTCCTGCGACGGAGACCAGGCGACGCCCGCCGATGAGGGCCGCGAGCGCCTGCGAGCGGTGCAGCACGGGCAGCCCCCGCTCGAGCGCCAGCCGGTACTCGGGGTTGTCCTGCCAGAGCGCCCCCGTGACGACGACCGTGTCGACGTCGTCGCCGAGGTTGGCGGCGTCGTGGCCGATCGCGATCTCGGCGCCGAGTTCGCGCAACGCCTGGACGTTGGCCGAGTCGCGCACGTCGGATCCCGTCACCCGGTGGCCGTCGCCGAGCACGAGCCGGGCGATGCCGCTCATGCCCGAGCCGCCGATGCCCACGAAGTGCACGGTTCCGAGCTCGGCGGGGATCTGCGTGTTCGGGTCGGGCTTGATGGTCACGTCGGTCTCTCGCTCGTCTGGATGCGGTCGGAATCGATGGGCTCGATGTCGGGGAGCCGCGAACTGCCGCTCCCCCTCAACGTTACGCGCCTCGGGCGCCACTCGGGCTCGGCCCGCCGAGCGCCTCGTCGACGAGCGCGACGAAGCGATCGGTGCCGTCCCGGAACCCGGCCTTCGCGGCGGCGGCCGACATCGCGGAGACCCGCTCGCGGTCGCCGAGCAGCGGCACGAGGTTCGCCGCGACCCACTCGGTGGTGAAGTCGGCGTCGTCGACGAGGATGCCTCCGCCCGCGGCGACGACCCCTGCGGCGTTGAAGCGCTGCTCGCCGTTGCCGACGGGGTACGGCACGTACACGGCCGGGATGCCGAGGGCTGCCAGTTCGCTCACGGTCGCCGCGCCCGCTCGCGAGACCGCGAAGTCGGCCAGTGCGAGGGCGAGGTCCATGCGGTCGGCGTACTCGACGAGTCGATAGCCGTCGAGACCCGGATCGGGGAGCTCGGATCCGCCGCCCGCGATGTGCAGCACCTGCCAACCCGCCCCGGTGATCGCCGCGGCCGAGTCGAGCATCGTGCCGTTGATGCGGCGGGCGCCGAGGGAGCCGCCCGTCGCGAGCAGCAGGGGTCGTTCGGGGTCGAGGCCGAAGAACGCCGCGGCCGCGGCGCGCGTCGCGGCGCGGGCGATCTCCTCGATCTCGCGCCGCAGCGGCATCCCGACGAGCCGGGCGCCCTTCAGCGGGGTGCCCTCGAAGGCCACGCCGAGGCCGCGGGCCCATCGGGCGCCGAGGCGGTTCGCGAGACCGGGCCGGGCGTTCGCCTCGTGGATCACGACCGGCACGCCGGCGCGGCGCGCCGCCAGGTAGGCGGGCGTCGAGACGTAGCCGCCGAAGCCGACCACCACGTCGACGCCGTGCTCGTCGATCAGCTCGCGCACCCGCCCGATCGAGCGGCGGAACGCCGAGGGGAACCGCACCGCGGCGCCGTTCGGACGACGCGGAAACGGCACCTTGGGAATCGTCAGCAGCTCGTACCCGCGCTGCGGCAC
>JBDIAF010000416.1:0-2647 GCA_039812245.1 Agromyces sp.
CGCGTCGTACGCGGTGTACACCCTCGCCGGCAAGGCGCTCATCGACCGCGGCTGGCGCCCCGAGTCGAGCATGGGCGCGCTCTTCGGCGGCGCTGCGGTCGCGAGCCTGCCCGTGCTCGCGCTCACGGATGCCTCGTGGCTGGCCTCGGGCGACGGGCTCGCCATGGCGCTCTGGCTGGGAATCGTGACCACGACGATCGCCTACCTGCTGTTCGGCTACGGGCTCACCGGCCTCCTGCCCGCGACCGTCTCGACGCTCACGCTGGCCGAGCCCCTCACGGCCGGCCTGCTGGCGGTGCTCGTGCTCGGCGAGACCCTGCCGCTCGGAGCCTGGCTGGGGCTCGCGGTGCTCGCCGTCGGCATCGGCGTGCTCGCCTCGGCCGGCCGGCGCACGAGCCCCTCGTCGACCTCGGCGGCCGTGTCGGACCCTGCCGCTACCGTTGCCGCATGGACGTCATCCTCATCCCCGGCTTCTGGCTCGGCGCCGACTCCTGGCGGCACGTGACCCCGCTGCTCGTCGAGGCCGGCCACCGGGTGCATCCGCTCACGCTTCCCGGGCTCGCCTCCGTCGACGACGACCGCTCGGGCATCACCCTGCAAGACCACGTCGACTTCGTCGTGCGCGCGATCGACGGCCTCGACGGGCCGGTCGCGCTCGTCGGGCACTCGGGCGGGGGCCCGATCGCCTGGGGCGCGGCCGACGCCCGCCCCGAGCGGGTCGCCCGGGTGGTGTTCGTCGACGCGGGCCCGCTCGCCTCCGGCGACGCGATCAACGACGCGCTGCCGGTCGTCGAGGGCGAGGTGCCGCTGCCCGACTGGGCCGAGTTCGGCGACGAGGCCCTCGTCGACCTCGACGAGGCGATGCGCGACGAGTTCCGGTCGGTCGCGGTGCCCGAGCCGGCGCGGGTCGCGTCCGACCCGATGGCGCTGCTCGACGAGCGCCGCTACGAGGTGCCCGTCACGGTCATCGCGTGCGAGTTCCCGACCAGCGCCCTCGCCGAGTGGATCGCCGCCGACGCGCCGTTCACGCGCGAGCTCGCACGGGTGCGCCGGCGCGAGCTGATCGACCTGCCGACCGGGCATTGGCCGCAGTTCACGAAGCCGGTGCAGCTGGGTCAGGCCATCAACGCGGCGCTGCACCCGTCTTGAGCGTCTGGGCCGGCTCGGCCTGGTACGAGCCGATCGGCTCGGCGTACCAGTGATCGACACCGCGCGTGCACGTGCACAGGCAGGCGATCACCTCGTCGGAGTTCACCGCGCGGAAGAGCTCGCGGTGCGGCACCGGTGGTGTGCGTCGTCGCATGTTCGGGTCCCATCCCTCGATCCGACGGTCGCGCAGTGCGGCCGTCACCTGAGAGATGCGCGGCACACGGGATCATGACGCGGGAACGACCAAGTCCGGATCGGCGAGCCCGGCCGGGTCCGCCGGCTCAGAGCGAGTTCGGCGACACCGTGAAGGTGTCGCAGGCCCCCGCACCGCCCTCGTAGCCGGTCTTGAACCAGCGGATGCGCTGCTCGCTCGTGCCGTGCGTGAAGGTGTGCGGCATGACCTGGCCCTGCGTCGACTGCTGGATGTGGTCGTCGCCCACCGCGGCGGCCGCGTCGAGTGCGCTGCGGTACTGGTCCTCCGTGATCGGCTGGAGGAACGGCTCGCCCGAGGCATCCGTCGTCGTCGAGGCGGCGGCCGCCCAGGCGCCGGCGAAGCAGTCGGCCTGCAGCTCGACGCGGACGGCGTTCGAGCTCGGGCCGGTCTGGCCGTCGCGCGTCGAATCGAGCACCCCGGCGAGGTTCTGCACGTGGTGGCCCCACTCGTGGGCGATGACGTACATCTCGGCGAGCGGGCCGCCCTGCGCCCCGAAGCGGCTGCGCAGCTCGTCGTAGAAGGTGACGTCGACGTAGATCGTCTCGTCGGGCGGGCAGTAGAACGGGCCCGTCGCCGACGAGGCCTGACCGCAGCCGGTCGAGGTCGCCTGCGAGAACAGCACGAAGTCGTTCGGCGCGTGATAGGCGACCCCGATCGAGGGCGCCTCCTGCTCCCAGTACTCCTCGAGCGAGGCGGAGGCGCCGACCATCCGGCACTCGACGCGCTCGTTCGCGTCCTGCCCGGTCAGGCACTGCTCGAGCCCGGGCTCCTCGGCGGCCGGCTCCTGCTGCTGGCCGCCGCCGGCCAGTCCGGTCAGGTCGACGCCGAGGAACTGCGAGATGAGGAAGAGCGCGATGAGGCCGAGGCCGCCGCCCACGGCGATGCCCGTCGTGCGGCCGCGCTTGGAGGCCTTGCCCCCGCTGATGTCCGACTTCGGGTTGAACGTCATGGCTCGACGCTACTCGGCTTCGGCCTCGCCCGCGTCGCCATCCGCCGAACCCGCCGCACCGTCGTCGATGCCGGCGACGCCGTCGGTCCCGGCGGGGGCGTCGGCGCCGGCGAAGCGGTCGGTCTCGGCGAAGCGGTCGGTCGCGGCGATCAGCGCGTCGAGGATGCCCGGCTCGTCGAAGGCGTGACCCGCGTCGCCGATGACCCGGAAGTCCGCCTCGGGCCAGGCCTCGTGCAGGTCCCACGCCGTCATCATCGGCGTGCACATGTCGTAGCGGCCCTGCACGATCACCGCCGGGATGCCTCGCAGCCGCTCGGCGTCGCGGATCAGCTGCC
>JBDIAF010000417.1:0-2644 GCA_039812245.1 Agromyces sp.
CCGCCCGGCTCATCGCAGGAGCCCAGCCCAGAGCTCCGCGAACTGCGGCAGGGTCTTGCCCGTGGTCGCGATGTCGTCGATCACGACGCCCGGCACGGCGAGACCGACGATCGCCCCCGTGGTCGCCATGCGGTGGTCGGCGTAGGCGCGCCACGGGCCGCCGGTGAGCGGCACCGGATCGATGCGCAGGCCGTCGGCGAGCTCGGTCACTCGACCGCCGAGGCCGTTGAACTCGGCTGCGAGGGCGGCGAGGCGGTCGGTCTCGTGATGGCGGATGTGGCCGATGCCGGTGAAGGTCGACGGCCCCTCGGCGAACGCCGCGAGGGCGACGAGGTTCGGCACGAGCTCGCCCGCCTCCGAGAGGTCGAGGTCGACGCCTCGGATGCCCCGGCCGCCGTCGGCGCCGGGTGCGGGCGCCTGCACCGTGAGCCGGCCGCCGTCGAGCTCGACGTGCGCGCCGAAGCGCGGGAGGAGTTCGGCCAGTTGCGCGCCGACCTGCGTGGTCTCGTCGGGCCAGCCCGTGACCGTGACCGAGCCGCCGGCGACGAGCGCGGCGATGAGGAAGGGGGCGGCATTCGAGAGGTCGGGCTCGAGCTCGACGTCGCGCGCCGCGATCGGCCCGGGCGCCACGACCCAGCGGCCGAGCTCCGGCGAGGCGACCTCGACGCCGCGCTCGGCGAGGGTGCGGACCGTCATCTCGATGTGCGGCAGGCTCGGCAGCCGCTCGCCCGCGTGGCGGAGGTCGAGTCCGCGCTCGAAGCGCGCAGCCGAGAGCAGCAGCCCCGAGACGAACTGACTCGACGCCGAGGCGTCGATCTCGAGCGCACCGCCCTCGACCCGCCCGGTGCCGTGCACCGTGAACGGCAGGGTGCCGCGGCGGTCGTCGTCGAGGTCGACGCCGAGTCGCTGCAGCCCCTCGATGACGCCCGACATCGGGCGCCGGCGCGCGGCCTCGTCGCCGTCGAACGTCGTCGGCCCGAGCGCGAGCGCCGCGACGGGCGGCACGAAGCGCATGACGGTGCCGGCGAGCCCGCAGTCGATCGTGGTCGAGCCGAACAGCTCGTCCGCGGGGGTGACGACGAGGTCGTCGCCGTAGCCGCCGCGGCCGGGCAGCCGCTCGAAGCGCACGCCGAGCGCGGTGAGCGCCTCGATCATGAGCTGCGTGTCGCGCGACCACAGCGGGGCGTGCAGGGTCGACGGACCGTCGGCGAGCGCCGCGAGCACGAGCTCGCGGTTCGTGAGCGACTTCGAGCCGGGCAGCGACACGGTGGCGGCGAGCGGGCCTCCTGCGGTGGGCGCGAGCCATCCGGCATCGGGCTCGGTCTGGCGGGCGTCGCCGTACGGATCGAACTCGGGCTCGGAATAGGGCGTGATCTGCATCGGTTACCAACAGTAGCGCCCGTGCGGGTGCGGGAGGAGAGGATGCCGGTGGCCACTGCGGTGCTCGAGCGTCGGGAGACCACGTCGGGGTCGTCCCGTCCGGCGTCGGCGGTGCTCGACGATCTAGGATGGCCGGTGATGACCGGTGACCAGATGGACGCAGCCCCGATCGACGAAGCGCTGCCCGATGACGCGGCGCAGCCCGGAGCCGGGCAGGCCGACCGCCCGCTCGGCGAGCTCTTCGAGGAGCAGGCGCTGCCCTTCCTCGACCAGCTCTACGCGGCGGCGCTGCGCATGACGAAGAACCCCGCCGACGCGCAGGACCTCGTGCAGGAGACCTTCGTCAAGGCCTACGCCGCGTTCGCCCAGTTCAAGCAGGGCACGAACCTCAAGGCCTGGCTCTACCGCATCCTCACCAACACCTTCATCAACACCTACCGCAAGAAGCAGCGCGAGCCCTATCAGGGCACGATCGACGAGCTCGAGGACTGGCAGCTCGGCGGCGCGGAGTCGACGACGGCGGCGACGAGCCGTTCGGCCGAGGCCGAGGCGATCGACCACCTGCCCGACAGCGCCGTGAAGGACGCGCTGCAGGCGCTGCCCGAGGACTTCCGCATGGCGGTCTACTTCGCAGACGTCGAGGGCTTCTCCTACCAGGAGATCGCCGACATGATGAACACCCCCATCGGGACCGTGATGAGCCGCCTGCACCGTGGCCGGCGGATGCTTCGCGAGTCCCTCGCCGACTACGCCCGCGAGCAGGGCATCGACACGGCGGCCAAACCGGCAAGGAGAAGGACGAAATGAACGACTGCGGCTGCGAGAAGGCGCGCGCCGAGCTCGAGGAGTACCTGCACAACGAGCTGTGCAGCGAGGACGCGAGCGACATCCGGGCGCACATGGAGCACTGCCCCGAGTGCTCCGGGGAGCTGAAGGTCGGCATCACCATCACCGAGGTCGTGCAGCGGGCCTGCCGCGAGAGCGCCCCGGACGAGCTGCGCTCGATCGTGCTCACGAGGATCCGCGAGATCCAGTCGCACACCGCCGTCGTGTTCGACTGACGCGGCCGGGGCAGCTGCCGCCACGACCCATCGTTCGATTGACGCGGCGGAGGACGCCCCGGACGTAGCGTCGGAGCATCATGAACGACTCCTCCGCCCGCCGCGCACGCACCGGGGTGCCCCGCTGGCTGCGCATCCTCATCCCGGTCGCCCTCATCCTCGCCTGGTTCGCCGCCTTCGGCGCCGGCGGGGCCTCGTTCGGC
>JBDIAF010000418.1:0-2643 GCA_039812245.1 Agromyces sp.
GGCCGCGACCGGCGCGACCGCACCCCCCGCTGCGCCGCACGAGCGCCCGGCCGAGACCCGGATCCCGATCCGGGGAGTCCGCAAGCACACCGCGGCGGCGATGGTGCAGAGCGCGTTCACCGCGCCGCACGTGACCGAGTTCCTCACGGTCGACGTGACGGCGACGATGGAGCTGCTGCGAGGCATCCGCGACGACCGCGAGTTCGCCGGCCACAGGGTGACCCCGCTCGCGGTGGTCGCCAAGGCGCTGTGCCTCGCGGCGGCGCGCACGCCCGAGGTGAACGCCCGCTGGGACGACGACGCCCAGGAGATCGTGCAGTTCGCCGGGGTGAACCTCGGCATCGCCGCGGCCACCGAGCGCGGGCTCGTCGTGCCCAACGTCAAGGGCGCCGAGCGGATGACGCTCGTCGAGCTCGCCGACGCGATCGCCGCGCTCGCCGAGACGGCGCGAGCGGGGCGCACGAGCCCGGCCGAGCTGTCGGGCGGCACGATCTCGATCACGAACGTCGGCGTCTTCGGCGTCGACGCGGGCACGCCGATCCTGAACCCGGGCGAGGCCGCGATCCTCGCCATGGGCCAGGTGCGCCGGACGCCGTGGGAGCACCGCGGCGAGATCGCCCTGCGCGAGGTCATGACGCTGTCGCTGTCGTTCGACCACCGGCTGGTCGACGGGGCGCAGGGCTCGCGGTTCCTCGCCGACATCGGGCGCATCCTGCGCGAGCCCGGGCTGGCGCTCGCGATGGGCTGAGCCGGCCGGTCGCCGCGCCGCAGGTGCGGACGGCACGACGCGGCGTTCGTCGTGTCGTGCCGTTCGTCCTGCGACCGGCGACGCCGTCGCCGTCCCCGCGAGAGGATGACGGCATGGACGATCGCACGCTGCTCATCGCCGAGGAGACCGCGGACGCGCTCGCCGGCACGCCGTTCGAGCACGCCGTCGACCACCTCGTGGCGAGCTACGAGACCGGCGACTTCTCGGCCGGCGTGCGCCTGCTCGATCGCGTGGCGGTGGTCGCCGACGAGCTGAACCACCACCCCGACGTGCACGTGCGCTGGGGGTCGATCACCTTCGAGCTGCGCTCGCACGACGCCGGCGGCGTCACGCGGCGCGACGTCGAGCTCGCGCAGCGCATCCACGCGCTGGCGAGCGACTGACCGTCGGGCGGCGCCGCCGCGGCTCAGGCGAGTTCGTAGACGAGCTCGTCGATCTCGGCGGCGCGGGCGTTCGCCCAGCCGCGCTCGCGCCCGACCTCCGCGAAGCCGAGCTTCTCGAGCACGGCGCGCGATGCCGCGTTGTCGGCCGCGACGTGCGAGCGGAGGGGGCGTTCGGCGAGCGTGTCGAGCAGCAGCCGCACGGCGCGCGTCGCGATGCCGCGGCCCCACTCGGCCCGGTCGATCCAGTAGCCGAGGAACTGCAGCTCGCCGTCGCGCCAGACGCCGAGGTCGCCCACGATGCGGCCGTCGGCGCGAACGGTGCGCAGCACCTTGGCCGGGTCGGCGAGCAGGCGCGCCCAGTGGGCGTCGAACGCCGCGCGGTCGGTCGGGTCCTTCGCCACGAACGCGGCCATGCGATTGGCCTCGTGGTCGGTGCGGAACCGGAACAGTTCGTCGAGATCGGCCGCACGGGTCGCGCGCAGCGTCACGACATGAGGCTCGCCCATGTCATCTCCTCCAGGATGCCGCGCATGGTGGTGGCGGCGGGTCGGCGCCCAGGGGTGCGGGCGCTGTGCGGAGTGGAGTTCATGAGGCCGAAGGCGGCGTGCGCCCGCAGCCTCAGCTCCTCTTCGGCCCGGTCGGGCCGGAGCTCTGCGAGGGTGCGAACCCAGTGCTCGACGTAACGACGCTGCAGCGCGCGCACCTCGTGGCGCGGTTCGGCGTCGAGCTGCTCGAGCTCGCGATCCTGGACGAGGATCACGTCGGCCTCGGCGAGGGCGAAGTCGACGTGGAAGGCGATGAGGGCGCGCAGCGCGGGTGCCCCGGATGCCTCGGCGAGCACGCGCTCGGCCCCGTCGTGGAGGCTCCGGCTGGCGCCGACGAGGATCGCGGCGAGCACGGCGGCCTTGCCCGGGAAGTGCCGGTAGACGGCCGGCCCCGAGACGCCGACGGCGGCGCCGAGCTCGTCGAGCGTGACCCCCGCGTAGCCGCGCTCGGCGAAGAGCTGGGCCGCGGCGTCGAGGATCGCCGCGCGGCGGTCGGCCTTCTGCCGGCTGCGACTCGTCTCGGCGACGGCGTCGCCGGAGGCCGCGCCCTCGGGCGCGGCGGTCGTCGGGACGGTGTCGATGGTGCCGGTCATGGGTGCTCGCGATCTCGGAATCGAGTTAGTCGAGACTAACCGGAGTCGATGGCGACGGTCAATGCGCGGCGTGCCCTCTCGGGGCCGCCTTCGAGGGGACCTTCGGCCCGGTCGATGCGCGCGCGGCGGCCTCGCGCACGAGTCGGGATGCCTCGGCGACGCCGCCGCTCCACGGGGCGCCGTGCCCGGGCAGCACCCACCGGGCGTCGATGCCGGCGAGACGGTCGAGCGAGGCGAGGGCCTCGGCGGGGTCGTCCGTGAACGGCGCCGGCGCCGGCCCCTGCGCGCCCGTGAGCACGTGGCCCGTGGTGAGCGCGTCGCCGACGAAGACGGCGTCGACCGCCGGCACGTGC
>JBDIAF010000419.1:0-2636 GCA_039812245.1 Agromyces sp.
GCGTGACGCCGCGGCTCCGTGGGCACGAGGGGTGGTGGGACTCGAGCTGGGAGCACGACCGGGCGCGGGCGAAGCCCTGCGGTGGCCGGGGGAGCGGGGTCAGCCCGCGCGGCGGGCGCGAGCGGCGCGGCGCTTGAGCGCGCGACGCTCGTCTTCGCTCAGGCCGCCCCAGACGCCCGAGTCCTGGCCGGTCTCGAGGGCGTACTGCAGGCAGATCTCGGTGACGGTGCAACGGGCGCACACGGCCTTGGCCTTCTCGATCTGGTCGACGGCCGGACCCGTGTTGCCGACCGGGAAGAACAGTTCGGGGTCGGCGGTGAGGCAGGCGGCTTTGTCGCGCCAATCCATGGAGATGCTCCTTGTTGATACTCGTCGCAGCGACGCGCGCGGGGGCGCGACCGTCGAATCCGAGGAATCGGCGGTGGTGCTGCGGGGGGAAAGCCGAATCTCGGGAAGTAGGATCATGTCTGATCGGCTCACCACCCTGTGAGCATCAACTCGGCCTTGTAAATGGTGGCATAGCCCGGAGGGTGAATCAATAGCCGTGTATGGGATAACGCTGTGAATCACGACGCCGACGAGCCCGCCGGCGAGTCCGGAACGCCCGCAGAGCGGCCCCCGCGGGCGGCGCTCGCGATCGTCGACGTCCTGCTCGTGCTCGAGGCCCTCGCGGTCGTCGCGGTGCTGGTCTGGCTCGTGGTCGACCTCGTGACCCTCGCGCCCTCGTCGTACTCGACGGCGATCGCCCTGATCGTGCTCGTGGCGGTCGGCGCGCTGTTCCTCTCCGCCGTCGCCGTCGGCTCGATCCGTCGTGCCGGCTGGTCGCGGGCCGCTGCGATCGTGTGGCAGGTGCTGCAGATCTCGGTCGCGGTCGGGGCCTTCCAGGGGCTGTTCGCCCGACCGGACGTCGGCTGGGCGCTGCTCGTGCCCGCGCTCGTCGTGATCGGGTTGCTGCTCTGGGCGCCCGTGCGCCGCGCCTACGCACCCGCCGACGAGGCATCCGCGGGCTGAGACGGCGAACGGCCCGGTCGCCCGGGCCGTTCGCATCGCGTCCGGATGCGCGTCGCGTCAGCCGTCGAGGCCGAGCTCGCGACGCACCCGGGCGACGTGGCCGGTGGCCTTCACGTTGTACATCGCCTTCTCGATGCGCCCCTCCTCGTCGATGACGAACGTCGAGCGGATCGAGCCGACGACGATCTTGCCGTAGAGCGACTTCTCGCCCCACACGCCGTAGCGCTGCTGCACGGCGAGGTCGGGATCGGCGAGCAGGGTGAAGTTCAGGCGGTCGCGCTCGGCGAAGCGCTTCAGCTTGTCGGCCTCGTCCTTCGAGACCCCGAGCACGGTGATGCCCGCGCTCTTGAACGAGTTGAGGCTGTCGCGGAAATCGCAGGCCTCGGTGGTGCAGCCGGGGGTCATCGCCTCGGGGTAGAAGTAGAGCACGACCTTGCCGCCGCGCAGCGACGAGAGCGTGACGGGCGTGCCGTCCTGGTCGTCGAGCGTGAAGTCGGGGGCGAGGTCGCCTGGGGCGAGTCGTGCGTCGGTCATGCCTTCCATGGTAGGTCGGCCCCGAGGCATCCGAGTCAGGCGAAGGTCTGCAGCAGCCGCTGCAACGAGTCCAGTCGCGCGCGCCCGGTCTCGCCGAGCTCGCCGGCCTCGACCGCCTCGACGATCGCGCAATCGGGGGCGTCGGGCAGGTGGGTGCAGCCGCGCGGGCAGCGCTCGGCGACGACGGCGAGGTCGGTGAAGGCCTTCAGGATGTTGTCGGGATCGATGTGACCCAGACCGAACGAGCGCACGCCGGGTGTGTCGATGACCCAGCCCTCGCCCTCGGGCGTCTCGAGGCGCAGCGAGACGGTGGAGGAGGAGGTGTGGCGTCCCCGGCCCGTGACCACGTTGACGTGCCCCGTCGCCCGTTCGGAGCCGGTGAGGGCGTTCACGAGCGTCGACTTGCCGACCCCGGAGTGCCCGACGAAGACCGTGCGATGGCCCGCGAGGGCCGAGCGGATCTCGTCGAGGGGCATGTGCCGGGTCGAGGAGCGGAAGACCGGGAGGTCGAGTCCGGCGAAGTTCGCGAGGAACTCGTCGGGGTCGGCGAGGTCGGTCTTCGTCACGCACACGAGCGGTGAGATGCCCGCATCGTAGGCGGCGACCAGATAGCGGTCGACGAGCCGGATGCGCGGCTCGGGGTTCGCCGCCGCGATGACGATGAGCATCTGGTCGGCGTTGGCGACGATCACCCGCTCGACGGCGTCGGTGTCGTCCGCGCTGCGCCGGAGCAGGGTGCTGCGCTCGCCGATGCGGACGATGCGGGCGAGCGTGCCCTCGTCGCCGCTCGTGTCGCCGACGAGGTCGACCCGGTCACCGGTGACCACCGACTTGCGCTTGAGCTCGCGGGCGCGGGCCGCGACGACTTCGCGCTCGCTCGGGAGGCCCTCGTCGAGCAGCACGGTGTAGCGGCCGCGGTCGACGCCGAGCACGCTGCCCGTGATCGCGTCGGCGTGCTCGGGGCGCTGCTTCGTCCGCGGCCGGCTGCCCTTGCGGTTCGGGCGCACCCGCACGTCGGACTCGTCGTACTCGGGCTCGTCGTCCTCGTCGCCGGCGTCCCACCAGCTCATCGCGCCGCCCGGCTCATCGCA
>JBDIAF010000420.1:0-2631 GCA_039812245.1 Agromyces sp.
CGAGCAGCCACTGCTGCGGGCTCGATGCGGTGCGCTCGCGGAAGCGCCGGGTGAAGGTGCGTCGCGAGAGGTGCACGGCGGCCGCCCACTCGTCGAGTTCGAGCGGCTCGTCGAGCCGCGATCGGGCCCAGGCCATCGCCAGTTCGATGGGATCGTCGCCCGAGGGGTCGGCGATCGGCACCGGGATGTACTGCGCCTGCGATCCGCTGCGGTGGGGCGCGAGCACGAGGGCGCGGGCGAGACGCGTCGCCGCGGCGCTGCCGTGGTCGAGTCGCGCCAGGTGCAGGCAGCAGTCGAGTGCGGCCGCGACGCCCGCCGAGGTGATGACGTCTCCGTGGTCGAGCCACAGCACGTCGCGGCGCACGACGACGTTCGGGTGCTCGGTCGCGAGCCGGTCGGCGGCGGCCCAGTGCGTGACGAGTTCGCGTCCGTCGGCGATGCCGCTCGCGGCGATCACGAAGCCGCCGAGGCAGAGCCCCACGACGCGGATGCCTCGGGCGTGCGCCGCCCGCACGGCGGCGAGCAGCCGCTCCGACGGCGCGAGCCCGTCGCGCCAGCTCGGCAGCACGATCATGTCGACCTGCTCGAACGCCTCGAGGCCGGCGTCGACGGCGATGCGGTATCCGGCGCCCGTCATGAGGGTGCCCGGCCGTTCGGCGCACACGACGACCTCGTACAGGGGCTCGGCGCTGTCGAGCCCGGCTGCGGCGAAGACGAGGGTGGGCACCGAGAGGTGGAACGGGCTGATGCCCTCGAACGCGAGCACGGCGACCCTGGGAAGCGGCGTGCGAGAGGCGTGCGCCGACGAGGCATCCGTCATGGCCCGATCTTAGCGAAGAATCGCCTGCGGGCCACTGGTCGCGGCCTGCGCCGCCGACGAGCATCGAGACATGACCGAAACGACGACCACCGAAGCGACCACGTCGACGCCGAGCACCGCGCCCCCTGCCTTCTCGGCCCTCCTCGTCGGAGGCCCGACCCTGCAGTTCGACTACGCCGGCCGCCGGTTCCTGACCGACCCGACGTTCGACGAGCCGGGCGACTACGACGGCCCCGTCGTGCTGCACAAGCTCACGGGCCCGGCGGTCGGCGCCGACGAGCTCGGCCGCATCGACGCCGTGCTGCTCTCGCACGACCAGCACTTCGACAACCTCGACCATGCGGGTCGTGCCTTCCTCGGCCGCGTTCCGACGGTGCTCTCGACGCCCGATGCCGCCTCGCGCCTGGCCGGGGTGACGGGCCTCGCGCCCTGGCAGGCCGTCGCCGTCGGCGACGTCGAGGTCACGGCCGTCCCCGCGCTGCACGGCCCCGAGGGGGCGGAGGCCCTGAGCGGCGTCGTCACCGGCTTCGTGCTGCGCGCGCCGGGCGAACCCACCGTCTACGTCTCGGGCGACAACGCCTCGGTCGACCTCGTGCGCGAGATCGCGGCGCGATTCGCGCCGATCGACATCGCGGTGCTGTTCGTGGGCGCGGCCAACCCCGGGCGCTTCGGCGACGTCGACGTCACCCTCAACGCGCACACGGCCCTGCTGGCGGCCGAAGCGCTCGGCGACGCCCTGATCGTGCCGGTGCACGGCGAGGGCTGGGCGCACTTCAGCGAGACGCTCGAGCGGCTCGAGCTGGTGTTCGGCTACGCCGGCGCGGGCGACCGGTTGCGCCTGCCGGCGCGGGGCGAGCGGCTCGCGCTCGCGTAGCCGCGAGGCGTGAGCGCAGGATGCCACGGCGGACCGCGCCTGGGGTAAGGTAAGGTTTACCTAACCAGAACGAGACTCCGAGGAGCGTCCCCGTGGCATCCAGCAACATCGCCGTCACCCACTCGGAGCTCGGCGTCGTGCAGGCCGACGTCGTCGAGGCGCGGCGCATCTCGCCCCACTTCGTGCGACTGACCCTCGCCGGCGAGGCGCTCGCCGGCTGGCGCCACCTGGGCTTCGACCAGTGGTTCCGGCTCGCGGTGCCGACGAGCGACCGCACGCGCTTCGACAACCTCGCCGACACCTTCGACATGAGCGGGTACCTCAAGTACCTGACGCTGCCGAAGTCGACGCGGCCGGTGATCCGCAACTACACGGTGCGCGAGTACCGTCCGGAGGTGCGCGAGCTCGACATCGACTTCGTCGTCCACGGCGACCACGGCGTGGCGGGCCCGTGGGCCGAGTCGCTGCCCCTCGGCGCGACGGTCGGCCTCATCGACCAGGGCTGCGGCTACCGCCACGTCGAGGCCGACGACGTCGTGCTCGTCGGCGACGAGAGCGCGCTGCCTGCGGTCGTCGGCATCCTGCGCGACCTGCCGCGCGAGGCGCGCGGGCACGCGATCGTCGAGGTGCCCGACCTCGCCGACGCGCAGGCGGTCGACGCGCCCGACGGCGTGCTCCTGCACTGGGTCGTGCGCGAGGCCGGCGCCCCGCTCGGCGCGCGCGCGCTCGAGCACCTGCGCGAGCTCCCCGCCTTCACCGGCACCGTCTCGGCGTTCGCCGCAGGCGAGTCGAAGCTCGCCACCGGCGCGCGCCGGCACCTCGTGAACGAGCGCGGCGTGCCGAAGTCGAACGTCGACTTCTGCGGCTACTGGCGCGCCTGAGCGCCGGCGGCGCCTGGGGCCGGCGCGCCGCCGCTCGCTGCACGGTCGAGCAGCCC
>JBDIAF010000421.1:0-2630 GCA_039812245.1 Agromyces sp.
CGCGCGTCAGCCCGATCGAGCACTTGCCGCCGGGCCGCGCGGTCGCCGAGGCGAGCACGAACTCGCCGCCCTCGAGCGGGAACCGGGCGGTTGGGTGCTTCGCGGTCACGTTCAGCGCCAGCGGCTCGACCCCGAGCTCGTCGCGCACGACGGCGGCGAGCGCCGTCAGCGCCTCGGCGGCGTCGGCGATCGGCACGGTGCGCGTCACGCTCGTCTCGAAGGTGCCGTCCTGCCGCTGACCCGGGCGCCGGATGCCTCGTGCCTGCTCGTACGCCACCGTCACGCCCTGCGCCCACCAGGCATCGACGCCGTGCTCGGCGACGAGGTGCCGGGCGATGTCGGCGTGGCGCCAGCCGCCAGCACCGGCCTCGTCGAGCAGGGCGAACCACGCGGCGCGATCGCGTCCGGTGGCCGCGACCACCGCCTCGTCGCCGACGTTCTGCTCGCTCGACCCGACGGCGTTCGCCCCGACCGCTTCCTTCGCCATGCGACGAGACTAGCGGGCGGCGGAGGTTCGACCGCGTGGAGGAAGAACCGTGCGACACGCCGGCACCGCAGCCGCCGCGCACCGCGCGTCTCACCGGAGTTCCTACAGCGGGCGGGACGAACGGGCAGCCGGCGCCCACAGCCTCGCCGCGCGCCGCCCCGCGACTACGCCGCCGCGGCGCGTGCGATGCCCAGGAAGGCGGCGGTGTCGAGCTGCTCGCCGCGCTGCTGGGGGTCGACGCCGGCGCGCTCGAGCACCGCCGAGGCGCTCGCGGCGCTGCCGCCGAGCAGGCCCGAGAGCGACTGCCGCAGCATCTTGCGGCGCTGCTGGAACGCCGCGTCGACGAGCTCGAAGGTGGCCCGGCGCTCGGCCTCGCTGCCCGGGGCCTCGCGCCGCTCGAACGCGACGAGCACCGAGTCGACGTTCGGCACCGGCCAGAACACCTGCCGCGACACCTGCCCCGCCGTGCGCCAGGCGCCGTACCAGCCGGCCTTCACGCTCGGCGCGCCGTAGACCTTCGAGCCGGGTTCGGCCGCGAGCCGGTACCCGACCTCGGCCTGCACCATGACCACGCCCGAGGCGAGCGAGTCGAAGTGCTCGAGCAGGTGCAGCAGCACGGGCACGGAGACGTTGTAGGGCAGGTTCGCCACGAGCCGCACGGGCGCACCCGGCAGCTCCACGACCTTCAGCGCGTCGCGGTGCACGACCTGCAGCGAGGCATCCGGCTGCATGAGCGCGACCGTCTTCGGCAGCTGCTCGGCCAGTCGCCCGTCGATCTCGACGGCGATCACCTCGGCGCCCGCCTCGGTGAGGCCGAGCGTCAGGGAGCCGAGCCCCGGGCCGATCTCGAGCACCGTCTCGCCCGCCTGCACCCCGGCGACGTGCACGATGCGGCGCACGGTGTTCGCGTCGTGCACGAAGTTCTGGCCGAGCTTCTTGGTCGGCGTGACGTCCAGCAGCTCGGCGAGGTCGCGGATCTCGGCGGCGCCGAGCAGCGCGGGGCGGGCGTCGTTCATCGCGCCGCCTCCGTCGCGAGTCCGTCGTCCCACGAGCCGTAGACCCGCTCGGTGTTCGCCGCGAGCTGCGCGCACCACTCGTCGAGCGCCACTCCGCGCTGCTCGGCCATGAAGCGCACGGTGAGCGGCACCAGGTATGGCGCGTTCGGCCGCCCGCGCAGGGGCGTCGGCGTCAGGTAGGGCGCGTCGGTCTCGACGAGGATCAGCTCGGGCGGCAGCACCCGCAGCGCCTCGCGCAGGTTCTCGGCGTTCTTGAACGTCACGTTGCCGGCGAACGAGCAGTACCAGCCCTCGTCGGCGGCGAGCCGGGCGAGCTCATCGCCGCCCGAGAAGCAGTGGAACACCGTCCGCTCCGGGGCTCCGACGCGGCGCAGCGTCTCGACGACGTCGTCGTGCGCGTCGCGGTCGTGGATCTGCAGGGCCGCGCCGCGGCGCTTCGCGATGTCGATGTGCGCCTCGAAGGCGCGGAACTGGGCGCCCCGCCCCTCGTCGCCGGTGCGGAAGAAGTCGAGCCCCGTCTCGCCGACCGCGCGCACGCGCGGCTGCGCCGCGAGCTCGTCGATCACCGCGAGCGCCGCATCGAGTGATCGGGAGGCCTCGAGCTCGGGCGCCTCGTTCGGGTGCAGTGCGACCGCGGCGAGCAGTCGCGGCTCGCGCGCCGCGATCTCGGCCGACCAGCGGCTCGTCGCGACGTCGGTGCCGACCTGCACGGCCCCGGCGACGCCGACCGCCGCCGCCCGCTCGAGGTGCTCGGCGGGCGAGATCGGCAGGGCGCCGTCGGCGATCTCGAGATGCGTGTGGTTGTCGTAGACCGGAACGGGCAGCGCCTCGGGCGCGGGCGGGTACTCGGCGGCGCGACCGCCGTCGCCCCTCGTGCGCAGGTGCCCGACCGGCGGGGCCTCGCTCCCTTCGACGGGTTCGGGGACCGACATGTCAGTCGCCGACCTCGACCCGGGGGAAGAGCGCCTCGAGCGGTGCGACCCGCTCGCCGAGCTCGGCCTCGTGAGCCCGGTCGATCCGCTGCGCCGTCACCTCGCCGGGAGCGCCGAGCGCGGTCCACAGCTTCGCGGTGGCCTTCGGCAGCACGGGCGAGAGCAGCACGGCGAGGGCGCCGAGCCCCCGATAGG
>JBDIAF010000422.1:0-2628 GCA_039812245.1 Agromyces sp.
GAGGTGTTCCTGCGCGAGACGGTGCGGCGGGTGCACGAGGCCGGCTTCGCGGTCGGCAACGTGACGGTGCAGATCGTCGGCAACCGGCCGAAGCTCGCCCCCCGGCGCGCCGAGGCCGAGGCGCTGCTCTCGCTCCTCGTCGGCGCGCCAGTCAGCGTCGCCGCCACCACGAGCGACGCGCTCGGCTTCGCCGGGCGCGGCGAGGCGGTCGCCGCGATCGCGACCGCGCTCGTGGTTCCGGCCTGACGGGGCTCGAACCGCCGCGCCGGGCGAGCGGCCGCCGGTAGGCTGGAGCGGTGACGCTCAGACTGTACGACACGAAGGCCCAGGCGCTGCGCGACTTCGTCCCCCTCGTCGAGGGGCGGATCGGCATGTACGTCTGCGGTCCGACCGTGCAGTCGAGCCCGCACATCGGGCACCTGCGCAGCGCCCTCGTCTACGACCAGCTGCGCCGCTGGTTCGCCTATCGCGGCTACGACGTCACCTTCGTGCGCAACGTCACCGACATCGACGACAAGATCCTCGACGCCGCGCACCGCGCGGCGCAGCTCGGCGACGACGGCCGCACCGAGCAGTGGTGGGCCCTCGCCTATCGCATCGAGCTCGAGTTCACCGCCGGCTACGCCTCGCTCGGCATCCTGCCCCCGACGTACGAGCCGCGGGCCACGGCCAGCGTGCAGCAGATGCAGCAGCTCATCGCGCGCCTCATCGAGCGCGGTCACGCCTACCCCGCACCGGATGCCTCGGGCGACGTCTACTTCGACACCGCGAGCTGGCCCGCCTACGGCGAGCTCACCCGGCAGTCGCCCGACAAGATGGAGGCCGCGGCCGACGCGGATCCGCGCGGCAAGCGCGACCCGCGCGACTTCGCCCTGTGGAAGGGCCGCAAGGCCGACGAGCCGGCCTCGGCGTCATGGCCTTCGCCGTGGGGCGACGGACGGCCGGGCTGGCACATCGAGTGCTCGGCGATGGCCGCACGCTACCTCGGCGACGAGTTCGACATCCACGGCGGCGGTCTCGACCTGCGCTTCCCGCACCACGAGAACGAGCTCGCCCAGTCGACCGCCGCCGGCGCCGGCTTCGCGCGCTACTGGGTGCACAACGGGCTCGTGAACGTCGGCGGGCAGAAGATGTCGAAGTCGCTCGGCAACTCCGTCTACGCCGCAGAGCTGCTCGCCCTCGCCTCGCCGCTGGCGGTGCGCTACCTGCTCGGGCAGGCGCACTACCGCTCGATCCTCGACTACAGCCCCGACTCGCTCGTGGTCGCCGAGGCCGCCGTCGACCGCATCCGCACCTTCCTCACCCGCGTCGAGCGTCGTCTCGCCGGCACCCGCTTCGCGGGCGTCGGCGCGCCCGTCGTACCCGAGGCGTTCGGCCAGGCGATGGACGACGACCTCGGCGTGCCCGAGGCGCTCGCAGTGCTGCACGACACCATCCGCGCCGGCAACCAGGCCCTCGACGACGAAGAGCTGCACGATGCCGCCGTCGCGCACGGGCAGGTGGGTGCGATGGTGCAGGTGCTCGGCATCGACCCGCGCGACCCGCACTGGGCCACCGTCGACGCCGGCCCGGCGGCATCCGCCCTCGCCTCGCTCGTCGAGCGCCTGCTCGCCGACCGTCGCGCCGCCCGCGAGGCGAAGGACTGGGCGGCCGCCGACCGCATCCGCTCCGAGCTCGCCGACGCGGGCATCGCCATCGAAGACAGCCAGAACCAGACGCATTGGAGCCTCACATGAAGGGCAGCAAGGGCAAGCCCCGCGCCGGAGCCGTGCGGAAGGCCGCGCACTCGAAGCAGGTCGGCACCGGCGGTCACGGGCGCAAGGCGCTCGAGGGCAAGGGCCCCACGCCGAAGGCCGAGGACCGCAGCTGGCACGTCGCCGGCAAGCGCAAGGCGGCGCAGGAGCGCTACGAGGCCGCGGGCGGCAAGGGCAAGGTCGGGCAGAAGGGCAAGGCCCGCTCCGGCGCCCCCCGGGGCGCCTCGGGCGCCTCGCAGCGCGCCCGCTCGGGCGACGAGAGCGAGATCGTCACCGGCCGCAACTCGGTGCTCGAGGCGCTGCGCACCCGCCTGCCCGCGACGACGCTCTATCTCGCCCAGCGCGTCGAGATGGACGACCGGGTGCGCGAGGCGCTGAAGATGGCGACGAATCGCGGCATCCCGGTGCTCGAGGTGACCCGACCCGAGCTCGACCGGCTCGCCGGCGACGGCGGCGTGCACCAGGGCATCGGGCTCAAGGTGCCGCCCTACGAGTACGCCCATCCGATCGAGCTGCTCGACGAGGTGCTCGCCCGCGACGAGACCCCGCTGCTCGTCGCGCTCGACGGCATCACCGACCCGCGCAACCTCGGTGCGATCATCCGCTCGACCGCCGCCTTCGGCGGGCAGGGCGTGATCGTGCCGCAGCGCCGCTCGGTCGGCGTCACCGCCGCCGCGTGGAAGACCTCGGCCGGCGCCGCCGCCCGGATCCCCGTCGCCATGGCGTCGAACCTCACCCAGACGCTCAAGTCGCTGAAGGAGCGCGGCGTCTTCGTCCTCGGCCTCGACGGCGACGGCGACGTCTCGCTGCCGGGCCTCAGCTTCGCGAACGGACCGGTCGTCATCGTCGTCGGCAGCGAGGGCAAGGGCCTCTC
>JBDIAF010000423.1:0-2604 GCA_039812245.1 Agromyces sp.
CGAGCACCGCGGTCGCCGCGACGGATGCCTCGGCGGTCAGCCGTTCGGCGTTCGGGGGCTCGCGCAGCCACTCGCCGAGGCGGCGGGCGAGGTGCACCGTTCGCAGCTTGCCGACGACGATCTCCTCCGAGAGGAACTCGTGCTCGACGAAGGCGCCGAGGCTCGCGCCGATCTCGTCCTTGCGGGTCGGGATGATCGCCGTGTGCGGGATCGGCAGCCCGAGCGGACGCCGGAACAGCGCGGTCACGGCGAACCAGTCGGCGATGGCGCCGACCATCGCCCCCTCGGCGGCGGCGCGCACGTACCCCAGCCAGGCGATCTCGTCCTGCAGCGCGAAGGCGACGGCGAAGACGGCGGCCGCGATGACGAGCAGCGCCGTCGCCAGCGCCTTCATGCGGCGCAGTGCCGTACGTCGCTCGGCGTCGGTGGGCACGCGCGCTGACATGCCTCGACCCTCGCACAATTCAGGAACATCGCGGGATTATGCGAGGGCGAGTGGCCAACACCCGCACGGTTCCGGGGCTCTGCGCCGGGGCATCCTGAATTCTGAAGGTGATGCGCGCTGGCTAGGCTGGCGGCATGACCAACGCGCCCGCCTCCGAACCGAGCTACTCCTATCTCGGGCCGGCGGGCACCTTCACCGAGGCCGCGCTCAAGCAGGTGCCCGAGGCATCCGGCAAGCCCTGGCGGCCCGTGAACAACGTGGGCGAGGCCCTCGCCGATGTCGTCGCCGGCCGCTCGATCGCCGCGATGATCGCGATCGAGAACTCCGTCGACGGCGGCGTGAGCGCCACGCAGGACGCGCTCGCGACCGTGCCGGGGCTGCGCATCGTGGGCGAGTACCTCGTGCCCGTGAACTTCGTGCTCGTCGCCCGACGGGGCACCGCGCTCGCCGACGTGCGGGTGGTCAACGCCCACCCGGTCGCGTACGCGCAGTCGCGCGGCTGGCTCGAGCGCGAGCTGCCCGAGCACGGGCACATCCCGGCGACGAGCAACGTGCAGGCCGCGACCAGCCTGTTCGACGACGACCGCGCCGACGCGGCCGTCGCGCCGCCCGGCATCGTCGAGCTGCTCGACGTCGACGTGCTCGCCGAGGACATCGGAGACAACCCGAACGCCGTCACCCGCTTCGTGCTCGTGAGCCGCTCGCGCACCCTGCCGGCGCGCACGGGCGCCGACAAGACCAGCCTCATCGTCGAGCTGCCCGACGACGAGCCGGGCTCGCTGCTCGCGATGCTCGAGCAGTTCTCGACCCGCGGCGTGAACATGTCGCTGCTCGCCTCGCGCCCGATCGGCGACGCCCTCGGCCGCTACCGCTTCGTGATCGACCTCGACGGGCACGTCGAGGACGAGCGGGTCGCCGACGCGCTGCTCGGACTCCGGCGTTTTTCACCCAACGTGATCTTCCTCGGCTCCTACCCCAGTGCCGACCGCCGCGAGGTCGAGTACCACTCGAAGTACGACGACGGCGTCTTCATCGAAGCCCGCGACTGGCTTCGCGGCATCCTCTCCGGCGAGCCGGAGGGCTGAGATGGCCGGCCCGGCGTTCGACGAGCGGTACGACCCGCGCTTCCAGCGCGGCTTCGACGGCGCGGCGGATGCCTCGGGCGGCACGGACGACGCCGGCGGACCGCAGCCGGAACCGGCGGCTGCAGCCGCTGCGCCATCGGACGCCGCCCCGGCTCCTGCAGCCCCGGGCCCATCCGACGCCGCATCCGACGCCGCATCCGACGCCGCATCCGAGGGCGTCGAAGTCGCGGCCGACCAGCCCGAGATCGAGCCCGTATCCGCCAGGCGGTGGCTCTGGGTCGCGTTCGGGGTCTGCGCCGCGGCGGCGCTGGGCGCGGTCCGGCTGATCTGGGCCAGCGTGTCCGAGCGCTCGCGGTTCAACGCGCCGGATGCCTCGGCGTGGTCCTACCTCGCCGCGATCCTGGAGCCGGTGCTGCTCGAGTTCGGCCTCACGGGCGCAGCGCTGATCGCGGTCTGGCTGGGCCTGCGTCAGCGCGCCCGTCTCGAGGTGGGGTTGCTGCACCTGCCGGCCGTCATCGGCCTCGCGGCCGGCGCCGCCGCGGCCGCGGTCGTCCTGATCTGGGCCGGGGCATCGGTTTCGCCCGTCGTCTTCTGGAGCGGCGACCCGAGCCTGTGGACGGAGCAGGAGCGATCCGAGTCCGCGCTCGCCGAGCTGCGCATGGCGGTCGTCGGACCTGCAGTCCGAGCCGGACTCGTCGCGCTCGCGGGAATCGCGCTCGTCGGCGCCGCGGGCGCGATGCGTTCGACGCGGCCTTCCGGCGAGGCATCCGTCGCGACGACGGGGCGCCCGCCCTCGCGCTGACCCGCTCCGAGCCCTATCGGTGCGGTCCGGGCTGTGGTTCCATGAGCCATGGACACGAACGGCGCGCCCGCCGAGGTGCGGTTCAACGGCAAGCTCGCCCTGCTGCTGGCGATGGCGATGTTCGTCCTCGTGGTCGACACCTCGCTGATGAACGTGTCCATCTCTGCCGTCGTGCGCGACCTCGACACCACGGTGAGCGGCGTGCAGAGCGCCATCGCGCTCGAAGCCCTGGTCTCGGCCGCGTTCATCCTGATCGGCGGCAAGACCGGCGA
>JBDIAF010000424.1:0-2601 GCA_039812245.1 Agromyces sp.
ACCTCGACATGGTGAACAACGTCACGCCGCTCGGGCACGGCCACCCCGGCGTCGCCGAGGCGGTGAGCCGGCAGCTGCGCCGGCTGAACACGAACTCGCGCTTCCACTACGAGGCGGTCGTCGAGTTCTCCGAGCGCCTCGCGGCCCTGCTGCCCGAGCCGCTCGACACCGTCTTCCTCGTGAACTCCGGCTCGGAGGCCACCGACCTCGCGATCCGCGTCGCGCTCGCGGCGACCGGCCGGCGCGACGTGGTGAGCGTGCTCGAGGCCTATCACGGCTGGACCTACGGCTCGGACGCCGTCTCGACCTCGATCGCGGACAATCCCAACGCCCTCGCGACGCGACCCGACTGGGTGCACCCGATCGAGGCGCCGAACCCGTTCCGCGGGCGGCTTCGCGGGGCGGATGCCTCGGGCTACGCGCCGGCGGCGGCGGCACGCATCCGGGAGCTGGCCGAGTCGGGCCGGCCGCCGGCCGCCTTCATCGCCGAGACCTTCACGGGCAACGCCGGCGGCATCCCGCTGCCCGACGGCTACCTCGCCGAGGTCTACGCGGCCGTGCGGGAGCACGGCGGGCTCGCGATCGCCGACGAGGTGCAGGCCGGCTACGGGCGCCTGGGCGAGTGGTTCTGGGGCTTCGAGCAGCAGGGCGTCGTGCCCGACGTGGTCGCGGTGGCGAAGGCGATGGGCAACGGGCACCCCCTCGGCGCCGTCATCACGACGCGCGAGATCGCGGCGCGGTTCCGCACGCAGGGGTACTTCTTCTCGTCGACGGGCGGCAGTCCGGCCTCGTCGGTCGCGGGCCTCGCGGTGCTCGACGGCTACGCCGCCGAAGGGCTGCAGCAGAACGCCCGCGACACCGGCGCCTACCTCAAGGGCCTGCTCGAGGAGCTCGCGACCAGGCACCCCCTCATCGGCACCGTGCACGGCCTCGGCCTGTACCTCGGCGTCGAGTTCGTGCGCGACCGCGACACGCTCGAGCCCGCGACCGAGGAGACCGCGGCGATCTGCGACCGCCTGCTCGAGCTGGGCGTGATCATGCAGCCCACCGGCGACCACCAGAACGTGCTCAAGGTGAAGCCGCCGCTCGTCGTGACGCGCGAGAGCTGCGACGTCTTCGTCGCCGCGCTCGACCGGGTGCTCGACGAGGGCTGGTGAGCGCGCCGGCCGACGACCGCACGGTGGGCGCACGCGCGCCGAGCGCCCCGGCCTCCCTAGACTGAGCCCCGTGCTGCCCCTCGTCGTCCTCGTCGCGCTCCTGCCCGCGATCGTCATCCTGGCGCTCGGCATCGCCGTGCGCCTCGTCGCGCGGCAGCCCGTGACCTCGCCCGTGGTGCAGTACCTGCCCGAGCGCGGCTCGACCGTGCTGCGCGACGCGCTGCTGGCCGACGCCGACCGGCGCGCCGCCGCCGCGGCACTCATCGACCTGGCCGTGCACCGCAAGATCCGCCTGCACGCCGATGTCGAGGGCGGCCGGCGCGCCCCGATCGGCGTCTCGATCGTCGACGGCGCCGTGTTCACGCCCGAGGAGCTGGCGGTGCTCGAGGCCGTCGTCGGCCCCGACCACCGGCCCGGGCGGCTGCGCCGCTTCTCGGCCGACCGGCGAGCGCTGGGGCTGCGGGTGCGCGCCCTGCTGCGCGACGTCGACTACGGCCTCGCCCGCGACGGGCTCGTGGCGCCCAGCCGCATCGCCTGGCCCGGCACGACCCTCACCTCGCTCGCCTACCTCGGCATGCTCTCCGAGGCGGTGCTGCTCGTCATCGGGCTCATCGCGGGCGACTGGCTCGCGGTCGCGCTCACCGTGGTCGCCCTCGCGGCGACGATCCTCACGGTCGTCATCACGCCCGCCTCGTGGCGCAAGTTCCTGCCTGCGGCGAGGCCGAGGCGCGAGCACCTCGACGGGCTGCGGCAGTACCTCGCACTCGCCGAGGCCGACCGGCTGCGCGCCCTGCAGTCGCCCCGCGGCGCGCTCGTCGTCACCGATCGGCCGGCCGGGCCCGGGCAGTCGCCCGCGGCCGAGGCACCCGACCCCGCGCGCGACCCGGCCGCGCGCTTCCACCTCAACGAGCGGCTGCTGCCCTACGCCGTGCTCTTCGGCGTCGAGAAGCAGTGGCTCGCGCAGCTCGAGATCGAGGCCGCCGCGGAGGCCTCGAACCTGCAGACCGTCGGCGACCTCGTCGCCGTCACCGTCGAGCTCGCCCAGGTCATCGAACTCGTCGGCGGCGCGGTCGAGCTCGTGAGCTCGCTCGGCGAGCTGGCCGATGGCGCTGGCAACGTCGTCGAGGGCGCCAGCGGGTTCTTCGAGCTGTTCAACGTCTGAGCAGGATCCGACGAGGGGAGCGGCCATGAGCGAGCACGACGCGGGCGAGGCATCCGGAGCCGCGCCTGCCGCACCCGAGCGCCAGCTGCGCTTCGACGTCGAGGGTGCGCCGGTCTCGGCCGTCGCCGCGCGCCCGGCCGAGGCCCGGGCCGCCGTCGTCGGCGCGCACGGCGCCGGGGCCGGCATGGAGCACCCGTTCATGTCGGGCGTCACGCGCGGCCTCAATGCGCTGGGGTTCGCGACCCTGCGCTTCAACTTCCCCTACCGCGAGGCGGGGCGCCG
>JBDIAF010000425.1:0-2594 GCA_039812245.1 Agromyces sp.
GCGTCGCCGCCCCACTCGAGCAGCGCCGCCGTGACGCCGTTGGTCCAGCCGAAGCCGTCCTGCAGCGGGTACTCGCCGCCCCCGCCGCCGACCGAGTGCTCGGGCTCGACGTGCATCGCGTACTTCTCGACGAGCTTGCCCTCGCGGTCGAACACCGCCTGCACGCTCTGCAGCCACCGTTCGCGCAGCACCTCGGCGAGCCCGATGCCGTAGCGGCGGAAGCCGCGGATCGCCATCCAGTGCAGCGGCGCCCAGCCGTTCGGCGCGTCCCACTGCTCGCCCGTCTCGTGCTCGCTCGTGCCGAGCCCCCCGGCCCGCAGCAGGCGGCGCTCGACGGTGCTCGCGGTGCGCCGGGCCTGCTCGTCGCTCGCGAGGCCCACCCAGAGGGGCACCGCGCACGCGGCGGTGATCGAGGTGCGCGGGCCGTGCTCGAGGTCGTGGTCGAGGTACGCGCCGGCCTCGTCGTTCCAGAGCCAGGCGTCGACCGCGCGCCTGCGGGCGTCGGCGAGTCCGGTGAACTCGGCGGCGCCGGTGCGGTCGCCGGCGTCGGCGCAGAGGCGGGCGATCGTGCGTTCGAGGGCGTAGAGGAAGCCATTGAGGTCGACCGGCACGATCGAGGTGGTGCGGATCGTGGAGAGCTCGCCCGGCATGCCGCACCAGCGCGAGCCGAAGTCCCAGCCCGAGGCGGCGCCGGCCCGCAGCTCGCGGTAGACCTCGGGCGCCGGGCGGTCCGACCTCGATGCGGTCGCGACGTCCTCCCTGAAGGACTCCTCGCGCGGGGTGTCGCGCTCGTCCCAGAAGCGGTTGAGCACGGCGCCGTCGGCCATGCGCACGCAGTGGCGGCGCGACGCCCCGGGCGCGAGCCCGTCGGTCCCGTCCATCCACCACGCGTGCTCGCGTCGCAGCTGCGGCAGGTAGTCGAGCGGGTCGGCAGCGCCCACGGCCTCGCACAAGAGCACCATGAACACGAACGCGGGCGGCTGCGAGCGCGAGAGGTAGTAGCTGCGATTCGCGTTCGGCACGTGCCCGTAGCGGTCGATCAAGTAGGCGAAGTCGTCGGTCATCGAACGGATCGGTTCGAGGTGGCCGTCGGCGGCGAGCCCGAGCATCGTGAAGTAGGAGTCCCAGTAGTACAGCTCGCGGAATCGACCGCCGGGCACCACGTACGCGCTGGGGAGCGGCAGCAGCGAGCCGTCGCGCGGGTGGCCGTGCGGATGCCGCGTCAGCTCGGGCCAGAGCCTCGCGATGTGCTCGCGAAGGGAGTCGCCGGAGTTGGCGCGCACCCCGCTCGCCGGCCGGTCGGGCTCGATGAAGTGCGTGCGCACGAAGTGCTCGAGGTCGAAGCCCGGCTCGCGCACGAGCCGCCGGTACCGGCGCAGGATGCGCGCCGGCGCCCAGCGGGGCGCGCAGTCGACGAAGGTCTTGCTGTCGTCGAAGATGCCGGCGGTCTGCACCGCCTCGAAGAGCTCGAGATACCGGTCGGCCGGACTCAGCCGGTCGGCGGGCGCGACGCCGGCTGTGCGGGCGCGTTCGACCGCGCGTCGCCTGCGCCTGCGCCACGCCATCGACGGTCAGGCGTCGGCGCGGTCGGTGCGTTCCAGCACGAAGACCGGGATCAGCCGGTCGGTCTTCGCCTGGTAGTTCGCGTAGTCGGGCCAGGTCTCGTTCGCACGCGCCCACCAGAGCTCGCGCTCGTCACCGGTCAGCTCGCGCGCCGTGTAGTCGTGCTTCTCGGCGCCGTCCTGCAGTTCTACCAGCGGGTTGGCGAGCAGGTTCCAGTACCACTTCGGCTGCTCGGGTGCGCCGCCCTTCGAGGCGACGACCGCGTAGTCGCCGTCGTGCTCGACGCGCATGAGCGCGGTCTTGCGCAGCTTGCCGGTCTTGGCGCCGCGCGTGGTCAGCACGATGATCGGTCGCCCGCGCAGGGTGTTCGACTTCTCACCGGCGGACGCCTCGAACGCCTCGGCCTGCTTGCGCGCCCAGTCGGAGGTGCTGGGTGCGTACTCGCCCTCGAGCGGCATGGGTGACTTCCTCTCGTCTCGTCCGACGTTACCTGCGACAACCGTCGGAGCAGCCGAGATCTTCCCGCGCGGCCGGGCGAGTCGAGTAAGGGATGCCTAGACTTGGGGTCCGCGGTGCCCGACCGCGGAAGCTGCGGATGCCCGACCGCGGAGGGGGAGACATGTCGACCCGGATCGAGAATGCACTCATCGTCCTCACGGGGGGCGGCGGGCACGCCGTCGCGCCCCACGTCGCAGCGCGGCTCGCGCGGTTCACCGCAGACGATCCCGCCGCCCTGCGACAGCTGGCGGCCGAGCTGACCGCCGAGCAGCTCGCGGGAGCGGCCATGCTCGGCGATCCGCTGCCGATCGCACCGGCGCTGCTCGACGCCGTGCGGCCCAGCCTCGACGGGCTCGATGCGGCCGGGCGACGCATGCTGCTGACGGCGGCCCTCAGCACGAGCGATCGCGCCGACGTGCTGCTCGCGGCCGCGGTCGCCGAGATCGACGCGCTGCTCGACGGCGTCGTGCCCACGGTGCTCGCCGTCGACGACGGGCGCTTCGCCTTCCGAGACGAGCGCGTGCGCGCGGTCG
>JBDIAF010000426.1:0-2589 GCA_039812245.1 Agromyces sp.
GCGACCGGGCGAGGCATCCAGGGGCTCGTCGGCGCGCGACCCGGCGACCGGCGACACCATGATCTCGTCGACCCCGTGGCGCTCGGCGAGGCGCCGCAGCTCCGCCACCGCCTCGTGCGGGTCGCCGATGATCCAGCGACGGCGCATCGCCGCGATGAGCTCGGCCCCGTCGGAGTCGGCGGGCGCCGCGAGCGCGTCGTCGATGGTCTCGAGCGGCCGCATGGGGCGGTTGAGCCTGAGCCGCGCCATCGCGCGCAGCTGCGGCAGCGCCCGGTCGGATGCCTCGTCGGCGGTCTCGGCGACGACGACGTTCGCCGTGAGGAAGGTGACCGGCTCGGGGTGCGCCTCGCTCGGCCGGTAGCCCGTGCGGTAGAGCTCGAGCGCGCGCTCGAGGCCCTCGCCCGAGAAGTGGTTCGCGAACACGTACGGCAGGCCGAGCTCGGCCGCGAGCCGCGCCGAGTAGTCGCTCGAGCCCAGCAGCCACACGGTCGGGGTCTCGCTCGCGGCGGGCGTCGCCTGGATCGGGTACTCGCGCCCGCTCGTCAGGCGCAGCGTCGCCCCCTCGGGCGAGAGCATCGCGAGGATGTCGGCCACGTGGTCGGGGAAGCGGTCGACGTCGGCCGTGGGCCCCGAGATGCGCAGCAGCTGCGTGATCACGGGGTCGCTGCCGGGCGCGCGGCCGATGCCGAGGTCGACGCGACCCGGGGCGAGCGCCTCGAGCGCGGCGAACTGCTCGGCCACGACGAGCGGGGCGTGGTTCGGCAGCATCACGCCGCCGGAGCCCACTCGGATCCGCTCGGTCTGGGCGGCTGCCGCGGCGATGAGCACGGGCGGCGTCGTCGAGGCGACCGAGGGCATGTTGTGGTGCTCGGCGAACCAGTAGCGGGCGAATCCCAGCCGGTCGGCGAGCCGGGCGAGCGACATCGACGCGCGCACCGCGTCGGCACTGCGCTGCCCGTCGCGAACCGGGATGAGGTCGAGCACCGAGAGGCGCGGGGACGAGGGGGCTGGCGTGGCGGTCATCGTCTAGGCCAACGTCGCCCGACGGTCGGCCTATTCCGACGGCCCCGCGAGCGGCTCGACCGCCGCCCCCCCCCGGGGTAACCCTGACGTAATCGGAGGGCTGGCCCGGGCGCAGCCGCCGCGCCCGCGCCGTTGCATGGTCTGCATGGAAACCACCCTCACCGCGCCCCGCCTCGCCGACGAGTTCGCGGCGCTGCCGCTGCGCGAGGCCCTCGCCGGGCTGGCCCGAGCGCTCGACGGCCGCCTCGTGCAGCCCGGAGATCCCGATTGGGACGAGGCCCGCACGGCCTGGAACCTCGCCGTCGACCAGCGGCCCGCCGCGGTCGTCGTCGCCCGATCGGTCGACGACGTCGTCAGCACCGTGCGCCTCGCCGCCGCGTACGGGCTCGCGGTCGCCCCGCAGGGCACCGGCCACAACGCCGCGCCGCTCGCGGCCGAGCACGGCCTCGCCGACGCCGTGCTGCTGCGCACGCACGAGCTGCGAGGCATCCACGTCGACGCCGACCGCGCCCTCGCGCGGGTCGAGGCGGGCGTCTGCTGGGGCGAGCTCGTCGCCGCCGCCGCGTCGCACGGCTTCGCCGCGCTCGCCGGATCCTCGCACGACGTCGGCGTCGTCGGGTACACCCTCGGCGGCGGGCTCAGCTGGCTGTCCCGCTCGCACGGGCTCGCGTCGAGCCACGTCGTCGCGGTCGAGCTCGTCACGGCCGACGGTCGCCTCCGCCGGGTCGACGCCGAGCACGACGCGGAGCTGTTCTGGGCGCTGCGCGGGGGCGGCGGCGACTTCGGCGTGGTCACCGCGATCGAGTTCCGCCTGCTGCCCGTCGGCGAGGTCGTCGCGGGCATGCTGCTCTGGCCCGCCGAGCGGGCCGACGAGGTCGTCGCCGCGTGGAGCGAGTGGACGAGCCGCGTGCCCGACGGCGTGACGAGCCTCGTGCGCATCATGCACCTGCCGCCGCTGCCCGAGCTGCCGCCGTTCCTCGCGGGGCGCTCGGTCGTGATCGTCGAGGCCGTGCTGCAGGAGACCGCCGCGCGGGCCGCCGAGGTGCTGGCGCCACTGCGCGCCCTGCACCCCGAGGTCGACACCGTCCACCCGCAAGCGCCCGCCGAGCTGCTGGCGCTGCACATGGACCCGCCGGGCCCGGTGCCCGGGCGCGGCGACGGCCTCATGCTGCGCGCCCTGCCAGCCGAGGCCGCGCGCGCCTTCGTGGGCGCCGTCGGGATCGAGTCCGGCACCGCGCTCATGTCGACGGAGATCCGACACCTCGGCGGCGTGCTCGAGCCCGACGCCGCGGTGGCCTTCGCCGCCGAGCAGGGTCTGCCGATGCCGGGCGCCCTGCCAGGCTTCGACTCGGCGTTCCTCGTGCTCGGCGTCGCGATCGCCGCGCCCGGCGCGGGTGCCGGCGGCGCCGCCGCCGGTGCGGCCGGGGCGGCCGCGCAGAGCCCGATGGATGCCTCGCTCGACCGCCTGCGCACGGCGCTCGCACCCTGGCGCTCGCCCGAGCAGTACCTGAACTTCGCCGAGCGCCGGCAGCCGGCCGAGGCGTTCTTCGGCGGGCGGCTCGCCCG
>JBDIAF010000427.1:0-2576 GCA_039812245.1 Agromyces sp.
GGCGACCCGCCTCAGACGAGCTGCTCCGGCCTGCGAGCGAGCCAGTCGGCGATCAGCCCGTTCCAGCGTTCGGGGTCCTGGTTCCAGAGCTTCGTGTGCCGCGCACCCTCGAACACCTCGAACTCGACGAGATCGGGTCGTGCCTCGGCGAGGCGCCGCGAGCCGTCGATCGGCACGAAGCCGTCGTCGACGCTGTGCAGCAGCAGCATCGGCACCTCGAGCTCGTCGGCGCGATCGGCCGCATCGAGCTGCGCCAGGTCGATCGGCTCCGCGAGTCCCGCGAGCCCCGCGCCGATGCGATCCCGCAGCAGCCGCGAGACGACGTCGCCGAACTCGGCGGGGAGCCGGTTCAGCGTGCCCTGGTAGCGCAGGATGTCCGCCCAGTCGACGGCCGGCGACTCGAGCACGAGCCCGCAGACGGCGTCGGCCACGAGCGGCGATCGCAGCATCGCCTGGAGCACGGTGCCGCCGCCCATCGACCAGCCCATGAGCACGATGCGCCGCGCACCGCGCTCCTTCGCGAACGCCACGGCGGCCTCGACGTCGCGCCACTCGGTGCTGCCGAGCCCGAACCGTCCGTCGCCCGACGAGGGCGCCTCGCCGTCGTTGCGGTACGACACGAGCAGGGTGTCCCAGCCCACGGCGCGCGCCGGTCCGACCGCGCGCAGGCCCTCGGGACGGCGTGCCCCCCAGCCGTGCACCTGCACGACCCAGTCGCCGCTCGGCTCCTCGGCCGGCACGTACCAGGCGGGCGCCGGGCCGAGCGGCGTCGCAACGGCGACGTTCTCGTACGCGTGCCCGAGCTCCCAGGGGCCGAGGTGGTACCAGCCGCTCATCCGCCCGCGCTGGGCCCGCTCGAGCCGCCCGAAGTCGACCGACTCGAGGCGGCGGCGCACCGTGCGCGGGGTCGCATCGAGCACCTCGCCGAACCGGGCGTAGCCGGAGTCGTGATCGAACCAGAATCCGTAGCGGCCGGCCATGCCCGCCTCGTCGGATGCCTCGAGCACGACCTCCCCGCGGGCGAGGTCCACGGCGAGGATCCGCACGTCCTCCTCGCGGCGGAGCGGAGGCGTGACCACCTTCCTCGCGAAGCGCACGCCGATGGCCGCGGTGGCCGCCGCGGTCGCGAGCCCGACGAGGGCGACGGCCCCCACCCCGATCGCGATCCCCTTCGCGATGCCTGCCCCTCGTGACATCCGACCCCCTTCGTCGTGGCCCGCCCGAGACGAGCCCGGCGCGCTCGGCGTGCCGCCGACGCGCGCCCCAGCCCAGACTCTAGTCTGCACTCGTGCCCGACTCCTCGACGCGTCCGCCCCGTGAGTTCGAGGCCGCGCTCGAGTCGATCCGCGCGGCCTCTCCCCGCGCCGAGCTGCGGGTCTCCGAGATCCCGGCACCGGCCGCCCTGGCGCCGTACGCGACGGCGCTCTCCGCCGACGTGCTGCCCAGCAGGCACTCCGACTCCGAACTCGGCACCGGGCGGTTCGTGCTGCTCTACGATCCGAGCGAGCCCGAGGCATGGGGCGGTCGATTCCGCGTCGTCTGCTTCGCCCAGGCGCCCCTCGAGACCGACATCGGCCTCGACCCGTTCCTCGCCGACGTGGCGTGGTCGTGGCTGGTCGATGCGCTCGACGCCCGCGGCGCCAGATACGTTGCGGCGTCGGGAACCGCGACCAAGATCCTCTCGACGGGCTTCGGGGAGCTCGCACAGCAGGGGGACGGAGCGCAGATCGAGCTGCGCGCCTCGTGGACGCCGCTCGATCCCGCGATCGACGCGCATGTGGAAGGCTGGGGCGAGTTGTTGTGCATGCTCGCCGGGCTGCCGCCCCGCTCCGACGGCGTGACCGCCCTACCCAGACGGAGGAACCGTGGCTGACTACCGCGTGATCGACACGGCCGGCGACTTCGCCGAGGCGGTCGACCGCATCGCCGCGGGCGAGGGGCCCATCGCGGTCGACGCCGAGCGCGCGAGCGGCTTCCGCTACTCGCAGCGCGCGTACCTGATCCAGCTCTACCGCCGAGGCGCGGGCACCTTCCTGATCGATCCGCCCGCGATCGGCGACTTCGCACCCCTGCAGGCCGCGATCCGGCACGACGAGTGGGTGCTGCACGCGGCCAGCCAGGACCTCGCGTGCCTGCGCGAGGTCGGCCTCGACCCCGAGCGCATCTTCGACACCGAGCTCGCCGCACGGCTGCTCGGCATGCCGCGGGTCGGTCTCGCGGCCGTCGTCGAGGAACTGCTCGGCGTGAAGCTCGCGAAGGAGCACTCCGCCGCGGACTGGTCGACCCGACCGCTCCCCCAGCCGTGGCTGACCTACGCGGCCCTGGACGTCGAACTGCTCGTCGACGTGCGCGACGGGCTCGTCGCGCGGCTCGACGAGGCGCACAAGGCCGAGCTCGCCGGGCAGGAGTTCGATGCGGTGCTGCACCGGGAGCCGAAGCCGGCGGTCGCCGAGCCTTGGCGCCGGCTCTCGGGCATCCACGCGCTGCGGAACCCGCGCAACCTCGCCATCGTGCGCTCGCTGTGGCACGCGCGCGACGACCTCGCCGCCGAGCGGGACGTCGCGCCGGGTCGCCTG
>JBDIAF010000428.1:0-2574 GCA_039812245.1 Agromyces sp.
TGAGCGCCACGGCGACGTCGACGCGCGGCGAGGTCCAGGTCACGGCGCTGCCGGGCGGCCGCGTCACCGCGATCACCTTCAGCGCGGCGGCCGAGGCGCTCGACGCGGCATCGCTGTCCGCGCTGGCCACGCGCACGGTCGCCGAGGCGCAGCGCAAGGCGGCGTACCTCGCCGTCGATCGCGCCGCCGAGACGCTCGGCGCCGATGCGCCGTTCGTGGCTCGGCTGCGCAGCGAGGTCACGGCGTACGAGGCGCCGGGCGAGCTGCGAGACGGACGATAGGGGGCGCATCGTGCAACGACTCGAAGTCGACCCGTCGGAGCTCACGGCGCTCGCGGACGTGCTCGAGAAGGCCGCAGCCGGGATGTCGATCGACCTCGACCGGCTCGAGGACGCGGCCGACCAGCTGCGGCTGGAGTGGGAGGGGGAGGCGCAGGATGCGTTCGACGTCGCGCAGACGCGCCGGCGCCTCGACCTGGACGCACAGCGACTCGCGCTGATCAGGCTCGCCCTCGCGGCACGCCGGCTCGCCACGGCGTACGGCGAGACCGACCGCGCGGCCTCGAGGGGGCTCGGTGGACAGTAGGGATCGGCGTCGGTTCGCGCGTGCGGCTCGCGCCGTGCTCGCCGGTGCGACGGCGTCGGCAGCCGCGGCCCTGCTCTCCGGGTGCGGCCCGCTGGTCCCCGAGACCGGCAGCTACCTCACGACCGTGCCCGAGGCCATCGAGAACTCCGACCTCGACGTGGTGCGGGTCGGAGTGAGCAGCTACCTCGACGGATTCGCCAGGGACGTCGCGGTGAACGTCGACCTCGATCGCGACGTGGTGACGACGGCCGAGATCGAACAGGTGCTGCGGCTCGTGGCCGACAAGATCGACCAGCCGGGGGCCAGCCGGCTCAAGCTGACGTTCTGGGATGCGCCGAACGTCACCACGATCGAGTCCGAGGCGCAGTGCGAGGCGATCGGCTCGCCGGCGATCCGCTGCAGCTCCAGCAGCATCAGCATCCCGCTCGCCGACCTTCGTTCGGAGTTCGGCGCCCAGTAGCCTCCTTGCCGTTTCGGTTAATGACCACTAACATGAATCCAGTTAGTGATCACTAACCGAATCTGGCGCGAGGAGGCGCGATGGTTCTCCCGGCACGGCCGCCCCGACCGTTCGAGCGCGTGCTCGTCGCGAACCGAGGCGAGATCGCGGTTCGCGTGATCCGCACCCTGAAGCGGCTCGGCATCCACGCCATCGCGGTGCACTCCGACGCCGATGCCGACGCACCGCACGTCGCGCTCGCCGACGAAGCGGTGCGCATCGGCCCGGCGCCCGCCGCCCAGAGCTACCTCGACCCGGCGCGCATCGTCGCGGCCGCGCTCGCCACGGGCGCGGAGGCCGTGCACCCGGGCTACGGCTTCCTCTCCGAGCACGCGGGCTTCGCCCGCGCCTGCGCCGAGGCGGGCCTCGTCTTCGTCGGCCCCGGGGAGCAGGCGCTCGAGGTCATGGGCGACAAGATCCGCGCCAAGCGCCACGTCGAGGCATCCGGAGTTCCCGTGGTGCCGGGCATCGCCGACCCCGACGTCGCGGCCCGCGACGGCGACGCGGATGCCGCCCTGCTCGAAGCGGCCGACACGATCGGCTTTCCCGTGCTCGTCAAGCCCTCGGCCGGCGGTGGCGGGAAGGGCATGCAGCTCGCGCGCGACCGCGCCGGCCTCGGCGAGGCCCTGCCCGCCGCCCGGCGGATCGCGCGGGCCGCGTTCGGCGACGACACGCTGCTGCTCGAGCGCTTCATCGAGCGCCCACGACACATCGAGGTGCAGGTGCTCGCCGACGCCCACGGCGCCGTCGTGCACCTCGGGGAACGCGAGTGCTCGCTGCAGCGTCGCCACCAGAAGGTCGTCGAGGAGGCGCCCTCGCCGCTGCTCGACGCCGAGACGCGCGAGCGCATCGGTCGCGCCGCGTGCGACGCCGCGCGCAGCGTCGCCTACCTCGGGGCCGGCACGGTCGAGTTCCTGGTGTCGGATGCCTCGCCCGGCGAGTTCTTCTTCATCGAGATGAACACCCGCCTGCAGGTCGAGCACCCGGTGACCGAGCTCGTCACCGGCATCGACCTGGTCGAGCAGCAGCTGCGCGTGGCCGCCGGCCTGCCGCTCGGATTCGCGCAGGAGGACGTTCGGCTCGACGGCCACGCGATCGAGGTGCGGCTCTACGCCGAGCGCCCCGAAGCCGGCTTCCTGCCGGCGACGGGCGAGGTGCTCGAATGGCGCGCCCCCGACGGGGAGGGCGTCCGCGTCGACGCGGGCATCCGCACGGGGCAGCGAGTCACGGCGCACTACGACCCCATGCTCGCGAAGCTCATCGCCTGGGCGCCCGATCGGGCAGAGGCGATCGCGAGGCTGCGCGCGGCGCTCGACGAGACGGTGCTGCTGGGCGTCGAGTCCAATCTCGAGTACCTCGCCGCGCTGCTCGACGACCCCGAGGTGCGGGCCGGACGCCTGCACACCGGGCTCATCGATGCGAAGCCGGCGCCCGAGGCCGTGCCGCCGAGCGAGGCCGCCCGCGCCGCGGCCGCCGCGCTCGCCGACGCC
>JBDIAF010000429.1:0-2573 GCA_039812245.1 Agromyces sp.
GGACTGGCCGTCGTGTCGATGCGACGACGCGAACTGGCCTCGGGGGCCTGAGAGAATCGGAAGATGGTCCGCGACGAAGACGCACTCAGGGCGGCGATCGACAAGTCGGTCGCCGTCCTGGCGGGCGCCGGCTTCCCGCGCATGCCGGCGCGCGTGCTCATGGCCCTCCTCGTCGCCGACCGCGGCCTGACGGCGGCCGAGCTCTCGGAGGAGCTCGGCGCGAGCGCCGCGGCGATCTCCGGAGCGGTGCGCTACCTCGAACAGCTCGGGGTGCTCCACCGCATCCGCGAGCGCGGCAGCCGGCGCGATCGCTTCGAGTTCAGCGACGACGCCTGGTATCGGGCGATCGTGCAGAAGTCGCCGATCTACGGCGTCATCGCCGAGCTGTCCGAACGCGCCGCCGACGCGATCGGCGATGACGGCCACGCGGGCTCGCAGCGACTGCGCGACACCGCCGGCTTCTACCGCTTCCTCGACGGCAGGATGCCCGAGCTCCTCGCGGAATGGGACGCACGACGCGCGACGGCGGCCTCAGCCGATCCACCGGGGGCGTGAAGCGGCCCTCGCGGTAAGGGTGCCGTAGGGATGGGGCGAACGGGCGTTAGGGGTCCGTGAGGATCGGCCCCGAGGCATCCGACGCGGTGTTGCATCGGGGGTGCAGCGCAGGGGCGCTGCCCGTCGCCGCGGGTGCGGGGCGGATCCCGAACCCTGGAGTCCCCGTGCTCGACATCGTCTACCTCCTCGGCATCCTCGCCGTGTTCGCCGTGGTCGGCCTCATCGCCAAGGGGGTCGAGAAGCTGGGCCCACCCGCCCGAGGCTCGGCCCGACGCGAAGCGGCGGGCGGAGAGGAGCGGGGATGATCGTGTTCGAACTCCTCGCCGCCGCGCTCGGCGTCGCCGCCGTCGTCTACCTCGTCGTCGCCCTCGTGAACCCCGAGCGCTTCTGATGGCGGCCCTCCTCGCCGCCCGGCAGGCGGCCGCCCTCGCGCTCGTCATCGGCCTGCTCTACCGCCCCCTCGGCGACTACATGGCCCGCATCTACACGAGCGACCGCGACCTGAAGGCCGAGCGCGGCCTCTACCGGCTCATCGGCGTCGACCCCCGCTCGGAGCAGTCCTGGCCGGCGTACCTGCGCGGCGTGCTCGCGCTCGCGCTCGTCGGCCTGCTGCTCGTGTACGCGCTGCAGCGGATGCAGGCCGCGCTGCCGTACTCGCTCGGCCTGCCCGCGGTGCCCGAGGGCCTCGCCTTCAACACCGCGGCGTCGTTCGTCGCCAACACGAACTGGCAGTCGTACTCGCCCGAGCTGACGATGGGCTACACCGTGCAGCTCGCGGGTCTCGCGGTGCAGAACTTCGTCTCTGCAGCCGTCGGCATCGCGGTCGCGATCGCCCTCGTGCGCGGCTTCGCCCGCCGCGGCTCGGCGACGATCGGCAACTTCTGGGTCGACCTCGTGCGCGGCGCGTTCCGCCTGCTGCTACCGCTGTCGATCGCGGGGGCGATCGTGCTCATCATCGGCGGCGTCGTGCAGAACTTCAACGGTTTCACCGAACTGCACACCCTCGCGGACGGCACCCAGCGGCTGCCGGGCGGGCCCGTCGCGAGCCAGGAGGTGATCAAGCTCCTCGGCACGAACGGCGGCGGCTTCTTCAACGCGAACTCCGCCCACCCGTTCGAGAACCCGACCGCGTGGACGAACCTCTTCGAGGTCGTGCTCATGCTCGCGATCCCGTTCGCCCTCCCCCGCACCTTCGGTCGCATGGTCGGCTCGAACCGGCAGGGCTACGCGATCCTCGCGGTCATGGCGACGCTCTACGTCGTCTCGCTCGTCGCCCTCAGCGCGCTCGAGTCGGCCGGCGGCGGCACCGCGCCGCAGCTCGCCGGCGCCGCGATGGAGGGCAAGGAGACGCGCTTCGGCATCCTGGGGTCGACCCTCTTCGGCACGACATCGACGCTCACGTCGACGGGTGCCGTGAACTCGATGCACGACTCGTACACCGCGCTCGGCGGAATGATGCCGATGCTCAACATGATGCTCGGCGAGGTCGCCCCCGGCGGCGTCGGCTCGGGCCTCTACGGCATGCTCGTGCTCGCGGTGATCGCGGTGTTCATCGCCGGCCTGCTGGTCGGCCGCACCCCCGAGTACCTCGGCAAGAAGATCGGCCCGCGCGAGATCAAGCTCGCGAGCCTCTACATCCTCGTCACGCCGACGCTCGTGCTCGCGGGCACCGCGCTGAGCTTCGCCGTCCCCGGCGTGCGCGAGGACGTCGAGCAGGTCTCGATCTGGAACCCCGGCGTGCACGGCATGAGCGAGGTGCTCTACGCCTTCACGAGCGCGTCGAACAACAACGGCTCGGCGTTCGCGGGCCTCACGGCGAACACCCCGTGGCTCAACACGGCGCTCGGCGTCGCGATGCTGCTCGGCCGGTTCGTGCCGATCGTGTTCGTGCTCGCCCTCGCCGGCTCGCTCGCCGCGCAGGGCAGGGTGCCCGAGACCGCCGGCACCCTGCCGACCCACAAGCCGCAGTTCGTGGGCCTCCTCGTCGGCGTCACCGTGCTCATCACCGCCCTCACCTA
>JBDIAF010000430.1:0-2564 GCA_039812245.1 Agromyces sp.
CGTCGGCGATGGCGACCCGCAGTCGGCCGTCGACTCCACCCATGGCACCTCCGTTCGACGGCGCTCGGGCGCGCGGCCGGAAGGCGGACGCACCGCCCCGCTCACCATACCGCCGACCCGACGGGCCGGGCAGCACCCAGATGAGGGGGTGCCGCCCGGCCCCGGCTCACACCAGGGAGTCGCGCCAGGCCGCGTGCAGCGCCGCGAAGCGGCCCTCGCCGCCGATGAGCTCGGCCGGCGAGCCGTCCTCGACGATGCGGCCGTGCTCCATGACGAGCACCCGGTCGGCGATCGCGACCGTCGAGAGGCGGTGCGCGATGATGACCGCCGTCCGGTCGGCCAGCAGCTTCGTCAGGCCCTCCTGCACGAGGCGCTCGCTCGGGATGTCGAGCGAGCTGGTGGCCTCGTCGAGGATGAGCACCGCCGGGTTCGCGAGGAACGCCCTGGCGAACGAGATCAGCTGCCGCTGCCCCGCGCTCACCCGGCCGCCGCGCTTGTTCACGTCGGTGTCGTAGCCGTTCGGCAGACCCTCGATGAACTCGTGCGCCCCGACCGCCTTCGCCGCCCGGACGATCTCGTCGAAGGAGGCATCCGGCTTGCCCAGTGCGATGTTGTCGGCGCCCGAGCCCGAGAACAGGTACGCCTCCTGCGTGACCATGACGATCGCGCGGCGCAGGTCCTTCGGGTGCAGCCGCCGCAGGTCGACGCCGTCGAGCTCGACGGCGCCCTCGCTCGGGTCGTAGAAGCGGGCGATGAGCTTCGCGAGCGTCGACTTGCCGGCCCCCGTCGAGCCGACGAGCGCCACGGTCTGCCCTGCGGGCAGCTCGAGGTCGAAGCGCGGCAGGATGACCCGGTCGGAGGTGTAGGCGAACTGCACGCCGTCGAAGCGCACCCGGCCCGTGGCGTGCCACAGGTCGACGGGCTTGACGGGGTCGGGCACGCTCGGCTCCTCCTCGAGCACGCCCGAGATCTTCTCGAGCGCGCTCGCGGCCGACTGGTAGCCGTTGTAGAACATCGCGAGGTCTTCCATGGGGTCGAAGAACCGCTTCGTGTACAGCACGGCCGCGAGCAGCACGCCGACCTGCAGCGATCCGTCGACGACGCGGAACCCCCCGAGCACGATCGTGGCCGCCACGGCGGTGTTGCCGATGAGGGCGAGCCCCGGGTTGAACACCGCGAAGAGGCCGAGCACCTTCGCGTTGACGTCCCGGTAGTCCTCGACGAGCCCGCCGAACTCGCGCTCGTTGCGCGACTCCTTGCGGAACGCCTGCACCGCGCGGATGCCCGTCATGGTCTCCACGAACTGCACGATGAGCTTCGCCGAGGCCACTCGCGAGCGGCGGAACAGCTGCTGCGAGCGCACCTGGAACCAGCGCGTCAGGATGCCGAGCGGGATGAGCGCGATGAACAGCACGAGCCCGGACGGCCAGTCGAGGATCACGAGCATGATCGCCGTGAACACCATGTACATGAGGCCGCGCACGAGCAGCGTGAGGCCCTCGTCCATGAGCTCCCGGATGGCATCGAGGTCGCTCGTCTGGCGCGAGATGATCCGCCCCGAGGTGTACGACTCGTGGAACTCGAGCGAGAGCTTCTGCGTGTGCAGGAACACCCGCGTGCGCAGGTCGATCAGCACCGCCTGGCTGATCCGCGCCGAGAGCCGGATGTACGCCGCGATGAGGAACGCCCCGACGAGGCCGGTCACGAGGTAGGCGAGCCCCGCGAAGGCGGCGGGCCACCAGTCCTGCCCGATCAGGGCGGGGATGCCCGTGTCGATGCCGTAGGCGATGAGCGCGGGGCCCGCCACCTGGGCCGCCGACGAGAGCACGACCGCCCCGACGGTGAGCCACAGCGTCGGCCGCAACGGCTTCAGGAGCGACCCGAGCAGCCGCATCGAGCGGCGGCGGATCTGCTTCGACTCGGCGCGCGTGTAGTGCTCGCGCTCTTCTCCCTGGACTCCGCTGACGCTCATCGTGCGACCCCCTCTCGGTCGAGTTCGGTATCGGTTGCGCCGCCGAGCGTCAGTCGATCGGATGCCTCGGCCGAGGCATCCGCGGGCGCCACGTCGACGGGCGGCTCGCCCGTGTCGGGGACCCGGCCGCCGAGCGCGTCGCGCTCGCGCTCGTCGTCCTCGAGGCTCGAGATGACGAAGCGGTAGTGCTCCGACTCCGCGAGCAGCTCGGAGTGGGTGCCGACGGCGGTGACCCGGCCCCCCTCCAGCAACGCCACCCGATCGGCCAGCATGACCGTCGATGGGCGGTGCGCGACGATGAGGGCGGTGGTGTCGGCGAGCACCGAGCGAAGCTCGGCCTCGACGCGCGCCTCGGTGGCGACGTCCAGCGCCGAGAGCGGGTCGTCGAGCACGAGCACGGCGGGCTTGGCCGCGACCGCGCGGGCGAGCGCGAGGCGCTGACGCTGGCCGCCCGAGAGGCTCATGCCCTCCTCGCCGACCTTCGTCTCGACGCCCTCGGGCAGCTCGTAGGCGAAGCCGGCCTGCGCGATGCGCAGCGCCTCGTCGAGCACCCGTTCGGCCTCGGCCCGCACCTCGGGGTCGTCGCCCGCGA
>JBDIAF010000431.1:0-2562 GCA_039812245.1 Agromyces sp.
CTGGTTCACGTGGGTGCAGCTCGCCGTTGCCGTGGCCGCCGGACTCCTGTGCCTCGTCCTCGGCTTCGCCGGCCGGCAGCCCGGCGACCTCGCGGTCGGCGCGCTCGCCCTCGTCGAACTGCTGCTCGTCGTCCAGCTCGTGGTCGCGATCGCCGCTCCCGCCTTCGGCAACGAGCCGACCGGCAGCACGCTCGAGTTCTACACCTACCTCGTCGGCGCGCTGCTGCTGCCGCCCGCCGCCGTGTTCTGGGCGCTGCTCGAACGCACGCGATGGTCGACGGTCATCCTCGGGGTGGCCGCCCTCGCCGTCGCGGTCATGGTGTACCGCATGCTGCAGATCTGGACCGTTCAGGGCGTCTGAGCCCGCATCGCGCGAGTCGGCGGCGCCCCCGCTCGTCTGAGAGAATCGAAGCAAATGAACCCCGCATCCCCGAGCCCCGCGCCGCGCGGCTCCCGCCCGCGCATGAGCGGCATCGGCCGGGTGCTCGTCGCCGTCTACGGCGTGCTCGCGCTCGCCGCGCTCGGACGCTCGTTCGTGCAGATCGCCCAGAAGTTCGACGAGGCGCCCCTCGCCTACGCCCTCTCGGCGCTCGCGGCCGTCGTCTACGTCGTCGCGACGATCGCCCTCGTGCGCTCCGGCCGCGTCTGGTACCGCGTCGCCTGGGTGACGATCCTGTTCGAGTTCACGGGCGTGATCGTCATCGGCACGCTCAGCATCGTCTTCCCCGAGCTGTTCCCGCACGACACGGTGTGGTCGTGGTACGGCCGCGGGTACCTGTTCATCCCGCTCGTCCTGCCGATCCTCGGCATGTGGTGGCTCGCGAAGCACAAGCCCGCCCCTGCAGGACCCGACGCCGGCGAGGCCGCGGAGCTCGAGGGCGACGCCGGCGTCGCGCCGGACCGCGACGCGCAGGCCGGGGCATCCGTCGATCGGCCCCGCTCGTGAGGGTCTTCGACGACCTCGCCGGGGTGCCGGCGGGGTTCGGTCCCTCGGTCGTGACGATCGGCAAGTTCGACGGGGTGCACGTCGGTCACCGCGCGGTCATCGCGCGCCTGCGCGAGATCGCCGGCGAGCGCTCGCTCGCCTCGGTCGCCGTCACCTTCGATCGCAACCCGCTCGCGCTGCTGGCCCCCGATCGCTGCCCCGAGCAACTCGTGAGCACCAGGCAGAAGCTCGAGCTGCTCGCGACGACCGGCCTCGACGCCACCCTGCTGCTGCACTTCGACCGCGCCCTCGCCTCACTGCCGCCCGAGGAGTTCGTCGAGCGGATCCTCGTCGACGCGCTCGGCGCGCGGGCGCTGCTCGTGGGCGCCGACTTCCGCTTCGGGGCGAAGGGCGCGGGCGAGGTGACCCTGCTCGAGCGCCTCGGCCTCGAGCACGGCTTCACGGTCGAGGTCGTCGGCGACGTGCGCCCCGACGGCGAACGGCGCGTGTCGTCGACCTGGGTCCGCGAGCTCCTCGACGCCGGCGAGGTGGGCCGGGCGGCGGCCCTGCTCGGCGGGCACAACCCGACGGTGACCGGCGTGGTCGTCCACGGCGCCGCCCGCGGGCGCGAGCTGGGCTTCCCGACCGCCAACCTGTCGCCCGAGTCCGAGGGGCTCATCCCCGGTGACGGCGTCTACGCGGGCTGGCTGACCGATGCGGGCGTGCGCTACCCGGCGGCCATCTCGGTCGGCGACAACCCGACGTTCGAGGGCGTGCCGAAGAAGCAGGTCGAGGCGTACGTGCTCGACCGCGAGCTCGACCTGTACGACCACCTCGTCGACGTGGAGTTCGTCGAGCGCATCCGCGGCATGGTCGCCTTCACCTCCATCCCCGCGCTCATCGAGACGATCCGCGACGACGTCGAGCGCAGCCGCGCGATCCTGAGCCGGCAGAGCCCGAGCCCGGAGTGACCGGCCGCGAACCGCTGCGCCCGCTGTGGGCGGGGCGCTCGCTCGCGCTGCTCGGCATCGTCCTCGTCGCGTTCAACCTGCGCACCGCGGTGGCGTCGCTCTCCCCGGTGCTCGCGCACGTCGAGGACGAGATCGCGCTGACGCCGGCGCTCGTCGGCTTCCTCGGCATGCTGCCGCCGCTGTGCTACGCCGCGTTCGGCATCCTCACCCCGGTGGCGACCCGCCGCATCGGCCTCGAGCGCTCGCTCGTCGGCGCCTTGGCGCTGCTCTGCGCCGGGCTGGCGGGGCGCGGCCTCGCACCCGACGCGGGCTGGCTCGTCGTCGCGAGCATCGCGACCTTCGCCGCGATGGGCATCGGCAACGTGCTGCTGCCGCCCGTCGTGAAGCGCTACTTCCCCGACCGCATCGGCGTGCTCACGACGATCTACGCGACCGCGATGTCGGTGAGCACCTTCGTCCCGCCACTCGTCGCGGTGCCGGTCGCGGATGCCTCGGGCTGGCGGGTCTCGCTGGGGGAGTGGGCGGTCGTCGCCGCGGCCGCGCTCGTGCCGTGGATCGCGTTGCTCGTGCGCTCGGAGGGGGCGTCGCGGCGCGGTGGCGCGCGGGCCGAGGCATCCGAAGCCGAAGGCGCGGCCGGAGCGGCCAGCGCTGCGGTCGCCGGTGCGA
>JBDIAF010000432.1:0-2556 GCA_039812245.1 Agromyces sp.
TGAGCAGCGTTCCGTCTGCGCGCCGGGTGCCCTCGACGTCGCGCATCGTGGGGGCGCCGAGGATGCGCGGGCCCTGCCCGTCGAGCGGCACGCGCACCTCGTCTGGGCCCTCGACGACGACCGGGGTCCCGCGCACCGAGAACTCGGCGCGCTCTCCGGTCTCGAGGGCGAAGGCGATCGCGTCGGTGCCGACCGTGACGCGCACCCGGGCGCCGCGGAGCGTGACGCGGAAGGTGAGCTCGGTCCAGCCGTCGGGCAGCCGCGGGTCGAAGGCGTACTTGCCCTTGTGGTCGCGGAAGCCGCCGAAGCCGAAGGCGAGCGCACCCCAGATGCCGCCGGTCGAGGCGACGTGCACGCCGTCGGCGGCGTTGTGGTGCAGGTCGGCCAGGTCGACGAACAGGGCCGAGCGGAAGTAGCGCAGCGCGAGCTCGTGGTAGCCGACCTCGGCCGCCATGATCGACTGCACGACGGCCGAGAGGGTCGAGTCGCCGGTGGTCAGCGGGTCGTAGTACTCGAAGTCGGCGAGCTTCTGCTCGGTGGTGAAGCGGTCGCCCTGCAGGAAGAGGGCGAGCACGACGTCGGCCTGCTTCAGCACCTGGAATCGGTAGATGACGAGCGGGTGGTAGTGCAGCAGCAGGGGGCGCCGGCTGTCGGGGGTGTGCTCGAGATCCCACAGCTCCTTCTCGAGGAAGGCGGAGTCCTGCGGGTGCACCCCGAGCTTCGGGTCGAAGGGGATGTGCATGTGGGCCGCGGCCCGACGCCAGCTCGCGACCTCGGCCTGCGTGACGCCCAGGCGCTCGACGAGCCGGTGGTACTCGAGCGGATGCCTCACCTGCAGCTGATCGACCGCGCTCGCCGCATCCTCGAGGTTCGCCCTGGCCATGACGTTCGTGTAGAGGTTGTCGTTCACGACGGTGGTGTACTCGTCGGGACCGGTGACGCCGTGGATGTGGAAGACGTCGTCGGCGTTGTGGCGCCAGAACCCGAGGTCCTCCCACATGCGGGCCGTCTCGACGAGGATGTCGATGGCCCCGCGGGCGAGGAAGTCCTCGTCGCCGGTGGCGTTGACGTACTGCATGAGCGCGAAGGAGATGTCGGCGTCGATGTGGTACTGCGCGGTGCCCGCGGCGTAGTAGGCGCTCGACTCCAGCCCGTTGATCGTGCGCCACGGGAAGAGGGCGCCCTGCTGGTTCAGCTCGAGCGCCCGCGCCCTGGCCGCCGGCAGCATCTTCTGCCGGAAGCGCATGACGTTGCGGGCGACGATCGGCGCCGTGTACGTGAGGAACGGCATCACGTAGATCTCGGAGTCCCAGAAGTAGTGCCCGCCGTAGCCCGAGCCCGACACCCCCTTCGCCGCGACGCCGCCGCCGTCGGTGCGGGCCGCCGCCTGCGCCAGCTGGAACAGGTTCCACCGGATCGCCTGCTGCAGCAGCGGCTGCCCGGCGAGCTCGACGTCGGAGCGGGCCCAGAAGTCGTCGAGCCAGTCGCGCTGCTGGGTGAACAGCTCGGCCACGCCGAGCTCGAGCGCGCGGTCGAGGGTGCGGTCGGCGCGGTCGCCGAGCTCGCGCGCCGGCACCGAGCGCGCCGTGTGGTAGCTCACGAGCTTGGTCACCCGGATGGGCATGCCCTGCTTGGCCTGCACCCGGTAGATGTGCTTGGCGAGGTCGTCGCCGATCGTGCCCGACTCGGTGTACGGGTTGTCCGTCGCGATCGCGTGCTCGGCGCCGACCGCGATCGTCATGCCCGAGTTCGTGGTCTGGTAGCCGAGCAGGTAGCGGTCGCCCTCCTGCCGCCGCACCCGCGGCTGCAGCACCCGCTCGGTGAACGTCTCGGCCTTGCGGGGGTCGAACGCGCCGGGCACCTCGGTGACGCCCGAGCGGTACTCGTCGCGGCCGTCCTGCCGGTTCAGGATGTGGCTCGTGATGGTGACGGCGGCGTCGGCGTCGAGCAGCTCGACCTCGTAGTCGAGCACGGCGAGGTGCCGGTCGACGAAGCTCGTCATGCGTCGGCTCGTGATGAGCACCCGCTTGCCCGCCGGCGTGCGCCACTCGATCGAGCGGCTGAGCACCCCGGTGCGGAAGTCGAGCCGACGCTCGTACGCGAGGATCTCGGCCTCGGTGAGCACGAGCGGCTCGTCGTCGACGTAGAGGCGGATGATCTTGGCATCCGGCGCGTTGACGATGGTCTGCCCGACGCGGGCGAAGCCGAACGCCTCCTCGGCGTGACGGATCGGCCAGGTCTCGTGGAACCCGTTCAGGAAGGTGCCGTGCGTGTAGCCGTCGCGGCCCTCCTCGACGTTGCCGCGAAGGCCGAGGTAGCCGTTGCCGACCGCGAAGAGCGTCTCGGTGCGGCCCTGGTCGGTCGCCTCGAACGAGGTCTCGACGAGGGCCCACTCGTCGAGCGGGAACCGGGTGCGGTTCAGCGGGTCGGTGTCGGCGAACCTCATTCGGTGCCCTCCGTGGTCGGGTCGGATGCCTCGGCGCCGAGCCCGAGCGCGGCGAGCAGCTCGTCGAGGTCGTCGACCACGACGTCGGCGCCGAGCCGGCGCAGCGCCTC
>JBDIAF010000433.1:0-2552 GCA_039812245.1 Agromyces sp.
GCCATGCCCCTCGTATCGATGGGATGACGCCCCTCATCCTGCAAACTCCAGGTCGCCGTCGAGCCGTAGACGAAGGATGCCCCGGGCCGACGCGCGTGCGCCGGCCCGGGGCATCCCACCGGGCGAAGCCCGCCTACTCGGTGATGTCGATCTCGACGAAGACCTTCGCGTCGATCGCCTCGCGCACGCGCTCGAGCACCTCGGCAGGCACCGGCGAGTCGACGGTGAGCACGCTGAGCGCGGTGCCGCCGGCCTCGTTGCGGGCGATCTGCATGCCCGCGATGTTGATGCCGGCCTCGCCGAACTCCCGGCCGTAGACCGCGACGATGCCGGGGCGGTCGCTGTAGCTCATGACGATGTGGTGCTTCGCGATCGGCACCTCGAGCTCGTAGCCGTCGATGCCGACGAGCTTCTCGATCTGCTTCGGGCCGGTGAGCGTGCCCGAGACCGACACCTGGGTGCCGTCGGCCAGGGCGCCGCGCAGCGTGATCACGTTGCGGTACTCGGGGCTGTCGCTCTCGGTGATGAGGCGGACCTGCAGGCCGCGCTGCTCGGCGAGCAGGGGCGCATTGACGTACGAGACGGTCTCGGAGACGACGTTCGTGAACACGCCCTTGAGCGCCGCGAGCTTCAGCACGCTGACGTCGTAGTCGACGAGCTCGCCGCGCACCTCGACGTCGAGGCTCGTGAGCGCGCCGTGGTCGCCGTGGGCGAGGCCCGAGAAGAGCTGGCCGAGCTTCTCGACGAGGGGGATGCCGGGGCGCACGTACGGGTCGATGACGCCGCCGGCGACGTTCACGGCGTCGGGCACGAGCTCGCCGGCGAGCGCGAGGCGCACCGACTTGGCGACCGAGATGCCCGCCTTCTCCTGCGCGTCGTCGGTCGAGGCACCCAGGTGCGGGGTCACGATGAGGTTCGGCAGGCCGATGAGCGGCGACTCCTTCGGCGGCTCCTGCACGAAGACGTCGAGGGCGGCGCCGGCGATCTCGCCCGAGACGAGCGCGTCGTGCAGCGCCTGCTCGTCGATGAGGCCGCCGCGGGCGACGTTCACGACGTAGGCGGTCTTCTTCATCCTCGCGAGCTGCTCGGCGCCGATCATGCCGAGGGTCTCGGGGGTGCGCGGCATGTGGATCGTCACGAAGTCGCTGCGCTCGAGCAGCTCGTCGAGCGAGACCGTCTGCACGCCGAGCTGCTGCGCCCGCGCCGCCGTGATGTACGGGTCGTAGGCGATGACCTCCATGCCGAAGGCCTGCAGGCGCGCGGTGATGAGCGCGCCGATGCGGCCCAGGCCGATGATGCCGACCGTCTTCTCGTACAGCTCGGTGCCGGTGTACGACGAGCGCTTCCACTGCCCGGCCGAGAGCGAGGCGTGGCCCGCGGGGATGTGACGGGCGAGGCTCAGGATGTGGCCGATGGTGAGCTCGGCCGCCGAGATGATGTTCGAGGTCGGGGCGTTCACGACCATGACCCCGGCGGTGGTGGCCGATTTCACGTCGACGTTGTCGAGGCCGACGCCCGCGCGCGCGACGACCTTGAGCTTCTTGGCTGCGGCGATCGCCTCGGCGTCCACCTGGGTGGCCGAGCGGATGAGGATCGCGTCGGCGTCGGCGATGGCCGACAGCAGCGCGGGGCGATCGGTGCCGTCGACGTTGCGGACGTCGAAGTCGGGCCCGAGGGCCTCGACGGTGGCGGGCGAGAGTTCTTCGGCGATCAGCACGACCGGCTTTGACACGAACGGTTCCTTCGGGGCATGCGCGCAGCAGGGCGCGGGTTGCGGTGGGGATGCGCCACACGCCGTCGGGGCGCCTTTCGCCAATCGTACTGGAGTGTGACGAAGCGTCTCGTTCTGTGACGTCTCAGACGACGACGCCGCCGACCGCGCCCAGCAGCACGGTGAGCGTCGAGAACAGCGTGGCCGACACGGCCACGGCGGTCGCGTACGCGAGCAGCGACACCAGGATGCCCCGGCGACGCGAGATCACGAACGCCGCAGCGAACAGCCCGACGGGGGCGAGGAGCGCGACGATCATGATCGCCCAGCCCAGCGCGCTGAAGCCGAGGCCGATCGAGAGGATCTGCACGAGGCTGCCGACGACCTCCCACACGTCGTAGGCGAGCAGCAGGCCGAAGACGAGCGCAAGCGCGGCGCGCACCCAGAGCGGCACCGGCGACTCGGCCGGTGCGGTCTCCGTCGCGGCCGCGACGGCGGGGCCGGATGCCTCCGGCGTCTGCTCGGCGCTCATGCGGTCACCCCCAGCACGAAGGGCAGCGGCACGAGCACGATCGCGCCCACCGCGAGCCAGACGAGCCGCAGCGCCGGGCGCTTCACGAGGGCGGCGACGAGCGAGAACCAGAGCGCGGGCGCGAGCACCGACATCCACAGGCCGAAGCCGTACATCGCGTCGCCGATGACGCTCTGCCCCGGCAGCGAGGTGCGGATCACGGTGAGGAGCCAGCCCACCGTGTAGAGCAGGTAGACCCCGCCCAGCACGCCGAGCGCCACGAGCTCGATCGAGCCCAGCTGCTTCGGCTCCGAGGAGTCGCCGGCTGCG
>JBDIAF010000434.1:0-2551 GCA_039812245.1 Agromyces sp.
CCTGCGCCTGCGTCGCGCCGGAGGCATCCGCCCCGCCCGACTCGCGTTCGCGCAGGGGCGCGAGCGCCTCGGCGAGCCCGTCGAGCCGCAGCAGCGCGCCGGTCGCGCGACGCGAGTCGGTCGAGGCGACGATGCGCCCGGAGGCGTTCACGAGGGTGCACGCGCGGCCGGAGTCGCGCAGCACGGGCAGCAGCACCTGCTCGAGGCGGGCGACATACAGGTCGGTGCCGACCAGCCCGACCATCTGCGCCGGTTCCGCCTCGGTGCCGCCCGCCCGCACGGGTGTCGTGATCGTCACCGTGTAGTCGTCGGTGCAGAGGTAGTCGACGTAGGGGCCGGTCAGGTGGCGGCCGCCGGTGCGGGCCGGCACGCGCCACCACTCGAGCGTCGTGTAGTCGCGGAACTGCTCCGACTCGGGGTCGTCGACGGTCTCGAGGCGGCGCAGGCCGCCGTCGGGCGCCGGGCGGAAAGTGTTCGCGCCGCTCAGCCACCACGCGAGGTGCCAGGGCGCGTCGGGCAGGAAGCCGGGTGCCGCGACGAAGCCGGCACCCGTGATCAGGCCGCCGTCGCGCTCGAGCTCGGGCGAGACGAGCTCGGCGATGACGGGATCGAGCGCGGCGGCGGTCGCCGCGCCCGCCCGGGAGAGGCCGGCCTCGACGGCGTCGCGCCAGCCGTCGATCATGGCGAAGACGGGGTCGATGGTGGAGGCGACGCGGCGTGCGATGTCGGCGTCGGTGACGACGGTGGCGGTCATGCCTCGCTCCTTTGCGTGGTCGGGACTGCGTGGTCGGGTTTCGGGGGAGATGTCGGTGGGCCGGGTTCGGCGGCGGGTCGGTGACGGGTTCGGCGACGCTAGGCGAACGGCGCGACCGGTGCGACGACCGCGGCGGATGCCTCGAGGCGGGCCTTCTCGTCGATGAGCCATTCGACGGCCTGGGCGATGTGCTCGCTCGTCGCGCGTCGTGCGCCCTCGGGGTCGACCGAGCGGATGGCCTCGATGATCGCGCGGCGTGCGGTGCCGCTGCGGTCACGATAGTCCTGTTCGCGCTGGCAGAGCCAGAGCAGCGGGCCGGCCTCGGCCTGCAGCCGGAGCTCCTCGTGCACGAGCCGGGGCGACTGGCTGATCGCGGCGACCTCGAGCTGGAACCGGCCGATCGCGCGCCGTGCCCCGCCGGCCGTCGAGAGGTCGGCCCTGGCGTCGAGGTCGACGAGGCTCTGCAGGTCGTCGTCGCTCGCGCGGTCGGCGGCGACCTCTGCGGCCATCCCGGCGATCGCGATGCAGTGCAGCGAGAGGTCGCGCAGCTCGATCCGGCTGAGGGCGCGCACGCGCGCGTCGATCACGCGCTGCGAGGTGTCGCGGTCGTAGACGACGAAGCTGCCCCCGTCGCGGCCGCGCCGGGTGCGGACGAGTCCCTTGTCGCGCAGCGCCTCGAGCGCCTCGCGAGCGGTGACGACCGCGACGCCGAGGCTGCGCGCCAGATCGGACTCGCTGGGGAGCCGCTCGCCGTCGTGAAGCACGCCCGCGACGATCGCGTCGGCGAGGCGCTGCTCGACGAGCTCGGCGCGGCCCGCGGCGTCGAGCGGCGAGAACACCACGGCGCGCGTGGCGTCGGTGCGTGCGGTGGCCTGAGGCATCCGGCCCCCTTTCGCGCGTCGGCCCGGATCGCGAGGTGCGTGAAGCGACGCGGCCGAAGCCGCCCGCGGCACGAGTCGTGACATGACCGTAACACGAAGGGCTTGACGTTTACATCTGGAGTCATATGATTTGGAACGGACGAACATCTGGTTCCAGATGTTTTGACCGCACGACCAGCGGATGCATCGAAGGAGATGTCATGACCGAAGCACACCCGGCGATCCGGCTGCGCGGGCTCACCAAGGAGTTCGGCCAGGTGACCGCCGTCGACCACGTCGACCTCGAGATCGGCGCGGGCGAGTTCTTCTCGATGCTCGGCCCGTCCGGCTCGGGCAAGACCACGGTGCTGCGCCTCATCGCCGGCTTCGAGCAGCCGACCTCGGGCTCGATCGAGCTGTTCGGCCAGGACGTCTCGAAGAAGGCGCCGTTCGACCGCGACGTGAACACGGTCTTCCAGGACTACGCGCTGTTCCCGCACATGAGCGTGCTCGACAACGTCGCCTACGGGCTGCGGGTGCGCGGTGTCGGCAAGAAGGAGCGCAACGAGCGCGCACGCAAGGCGCTCGCGAGCGTGCGGCTCGAGCAGATGGCCGACCGCAAGCCCTCGCAGCTCTCGGGCGGGCAGCGGCAGCGCGTCGCGCTCGCCCGCGCCACCGTCGTCGAGCCCAAGGCGCTGCTGCTCGACGAGCCCCTCGGCGCCCTCGACCTGAAGCTCCGCGAGCAGATGCAGGTCGAGCTGAAGCAGATCCAGCGCGAGCTCGGCATCACCTTCATCTTCGTCACGCACGACCAGGAGGAGGCGCTCACGCTCAGCGACCGCATCGCGGTCTTCAACGCCGGCCGCATCGAGCAGCTCGGCACGCCCGCCGAGCTGTACGAACGGCCGGCCTCGCGGTTCGTCGCCGACTTCGTCGG
>JBDIAF010000435.1:0-2551 GCA_039812245.1 Agromyces sp.
GGCCGGCATGGCTCGTCGCAGCAGACGGCACCGAGCCGCTCACCGCTCGAGCGACCGTGACGGTGCTCGCGGCCGACCCCGGCACCGGCGGCCCCGGCACGGGCGGACCGGGCTCGGGCGGACCGGGCTCGGGTGAGCCAGGCGCCTCGAACGGCGGTTCGGGGTCGTCCGGTTCGGCCGGCGGAGACCTGGCCTCGACCGGAATGCCGGGCGAACTCTGGGCCGGCATCGCCCTGCTCGTGCTCGCCCTCGGCGGCCTGCTCGCGCGCCTGGGCCTGCGGCGTCGGCGCCGGGCGATGCACTGACCCCGGGCGAGTGATGCCGGCGGGGCGGCGTGCGCGTGCACGCCGCCCCGTCTCGCTGCTCACGGCGCACCGCTCCCAGACCGCGGGCCACCGTCGCGCGAGCGCATCGACACCCGGTCGACGCAGCGTTCGACCACGGTGCCGACGGGATAGGTGCCGGCGATGGCCAAGAGGTTCCACGCCTCGGCGAGCGCGTCGACCTCGCAGGTGCACCCTTCGGCGCGGGCCAGCCGGTGCGAGGCGTCGAGGCAGTCGACGTAGACGTCGAGGCCCATGCCGGGCACCTCGCGCACGACCGCGGTCGTGGTGACCTCGCCGCTCGACAGCCCGCGGAACGTGATGCCGCAGTCGCACCGGCCGTAGGGGTTGCGGCGGCTCGCGGGACACGCGGCGATGAGCGCGACGAACTCGCCGTCGACGCAGCGCATGACGTCGCTCGGTCTCGTGCCCTGGGTGAGTGCGGTCGCGACCAGCACCTTCATGTCTTCTCCGACCCCGGCACGAGTTCAGCGAATCAGGTGAGAGGCACGCTACCGGTGGCCGCCGACATCGCCGCGAGGCATCCGGTCGCCCTCAGAACAGCCGGCGCTGCGCGACCACCTCGGCGCCCTCGAGCTCGAGCAGGGTGCGCTTGCGCTCGAGCCCGCCGGCGTAGCCGGTGAGCGAGCCGTCGGCGCCGACCACGCGATGGCACGGCACGAGGATGCTCACCGGGTTGTGCCCGACCGCACGCCCGACCATGCGGGCGAGGTTGCGGTCGCCGAGCCGCAGCGCGAGCTCGCCGTAGCTCGTCGTCTCGCCGAAGGGGATCTCGCAGAGCATCGCCCACACCTTCTGCTCGAACTCGTCGCCCTCGGCCGCGATCGGCAGGTCGAAGTCGCGGCGCGCGCCGGCGAGGTAGTCGGCGAGTTGCACGCCCAGTTCGGCGAACAGCGGGTCGTCGGCGGCTCGCACCTCGGCGCCGAGCGAGCCGGCCGCCGGCGGGTGCCAGTGCGCCGGGAAGTAGATGCCGACGAGGCCGGCGTCGTCGGCGACGACGAGGAGGTCGCCGATCGCGGTCGGCAGGGTGGCGTGGCGGCGCGGCATGCGTCCATTCTGCGGCCGGCGCACGCGTGCCGGGCCGGAACCGATGGCGGGTTCCGGACTTCAGGCGTGGCGCCAGCTGCGAGGCATCCACCTGAATCGTGCGCCGCGCGATGCGCGCGCGGCGACCGGTGCGGCGGATGCCTCGGCACGGCGCTCGGCGTGGCGCCGGCGGTGCTCGTGCGCCGCCTCGGCGGCGAAGGCGTCGTGGTGGTGGAGCTGGTGGGCGAGGTAGTCGGTTGCGAGGTCCATGACCATGACATTCCTCGCTGAGGCGCACCCCGCGTATCGGGAGGGTGCCCTATCTTCGACGGCCGCCGGCACCTCAGGCTGGCGGCCGGAGCCTGAGGTACCTCAGTCGGCGGCTGCGGCTACGCTCGGCGCATGCGCATCCGATTCACCGCCGAGGTCTACGAGTGGGCCGCGAGGCGCAACTGGTTCTTCGTCGACGTGCCGCCCGAGCCGAGCGCCGACATCGCCGAACGGCCGCGGATGCCTCGAGGCTTCGGCGCCGTGCGCGTCACCGTCTCGGTGGGCGCGACCACCTGGAGCACCTCGATCTTCCCGAGCGGCGACCACTACGTGCTGCCGCTCAAGAAGGCCGTGCTGATCGCCGAGAACCTGTTCGAGGGCGACGAGGTCGAGGTCGCCCTCGACGTGCACGACGGCTGAGCCGGGCTCCGTCGGCACGGGGCTCAGCGCGGGCAGAACGACTCGCCCTCCCAGGCATCCCACCCGGCGACGCGCAGGCGCTCGCCGCCCGGCGAGGTCAGGGTCACCTCCGCCTCGACGAGGCGCTCCCTCGGGAACAGGCCGTGCTGCGGATACCGCATGGTCCAGCACGCCTTGACGAGCACGATCGCGCCGTCGCCGCTGCCGATGGTCGCGCCGTCGTAGGGCTGACGCTGCTGCAGTCCGACCGCGTGCAGGCTCACGCCGCTCGGCCGACGCTCGGGTTCGACGTCGGCGCTGACCGTGCGCTGCCACGCGGCGAACGCGGGGGTGAGCATCCCGCCCGTGCGGGTGAGCGCGTCGGGGTCGGTCGAGGCGTCGACGATCTGCTGCAGCCCGGTCTCGAGCGCGTCGGATGCCTCGGCCAGCGCCTGCTCGTCACGGCTGTACCTGTGGTCGCGGATGGTCTCGGCGGGAACGGAGCACTCGGT
>JBDIAF010000436.1:0-2549 GCA_039812245.1 Agromyces sp.
GAAGCCCGTCGACGTCACCGGGGCGACCCGGCTCGACGTGCCGACCGACCAAGCCGACGTCGAGATCGACGACGAGACGGCGATGGGCGGGGGCGAGCTGAGCTTCGCCGACGGTGCCGCGCTCAGCACGACGACCACCGCCGAGTGGGCCGACGGGCTCGTGCTCGACGACGGCTGGACGCTCACGAGCCCCGACGACGGCAACGGCAACTGGGGCTACACCTCGGCCGACGGCGGCTGCACCGTGGCGTACTGGCAGGGCATGATCGGCGACGTCGACACCTCCTCGGGCGACGACGCGATCGTCTCAGACAAGATGCTCGCGACGCTGCTGGGCGCGACCGACGCCGACATCGCCGAGTACGCCTTCGACACCGACTTCGCCTACCAGGTGCCGGGCAACGACGAGGCCGACGCGCGCGCGGTCGTGGGCGACGACGGCACGACGCAGTGGATCATGGCGGCGCGCGCCCTGTCGCAGCCGGGCCTCGGCTTCACCGTGACGATCGACTGCACCGGCGGCCAGGACCCCGAGGACGTGCTCGACCAGGTCAACGAGCTCTCGGCGCTCATCGTCACGCCCTGAGCGGACGGCGCGCGCCGCAGCCGGGCTCGCGGCCGCTCGGCGGCCGCGAGCCATGGCAGGCTGTACGTATGGAAAAGCGTGCGTCCTGGTCGCTCGGCAACGCCCTGCGCGGCATCTTCGGCGCGAAGACGATCGACGACGACACCTGGGACGACCTCGAGGCCGCGCTCATCACGGCCGACTTCGGGCCGGCCGTCACCGAGCAGATCGTCGAGCAGATCAGGGCGCAGGTCGAGCGCTTCAAGACGACCGACCCGCGCGACGTGCAGCGCATGCTCCGCGAGGTGGTCGAGGAGCGGCTCGCGAAGTACGACCCCACCCTGAAGCTCACCGAGCGCCCGGCCGTCGTGCTCGTCGTCGGCGTGAACGGGGTAGGCAAGACCACCACCATCGGCAAGTTCGCCAGGTTCCTGCGCAGCTACGACCGCACGGTCGTCGTGGGCGCGGCAGACACCTTCCGCGCCGCGGCGGTCGACCAGCTGGCCACGTGGGCCGAGCGGGCCGGCGTCGGCATCGTGCGCCCCGAGCGCGAGGGGCAGGACCCGGCTTCGGTCGCGTTCCAGACCGTCGAGCAGGCCAAGCAGCAGGGCACCGAGATCGTCATCATCGACACCGCGGGGCGCCTGCACACCAAGGGCGGCCTGATGGACGAGCTCGGCAAGATCAAGCGCGTCGTCGAGAAGCAGGCCCCCATCAGCGAGGTGCTGCTCGTGCTCGACGCGACGACCGGGCAGAACGGCCTGGCCCAGGCCGAGGCGTTCATCGAGCACGGGGGAGTGACCGGCCTCGTGCTGACGAAGCTCGACGGCAGCGCCAAGGGCGGCTTCGTGCTCGCCGTGCAGGAGAAGACGGGCCTGCCCATCAAGCTGATCGGCCAGGGCGAGGGCATCGGCGACCTCACCGGCTTCACCCCGCACGTCTTCGCCCAGAAGCTCGTCGGCTGACCGACCGAGTCCCGAAGGAGCAGCCATGGCCACCGAACACGACTACTTCGGCCTCGTGGGCGAGTACTGGTCGGAGGACGTCGAGTACGCCGACCAGCGCGTCGAGGTCGTGCTCGACACCGACGACGAGCAGGTGACCGTCGCCGCCCTCGACGCCGCGGCGACCCTCGTGGGCGAGCTCGAGCTCGTCGACGACGAGCTGCGCGGCGTCTTCATCGGCCAGCTCGACTCCTCGGCCTCGCCCGTGGTGCGCTACCTCGACACCGTCCTCGACCCCGAGCTCGAGCAGGCCGACGAGATCGAGGCCGCGATCGGTCGCGAGTCGGGCGACCGGCAGGTCGACGCCCTGCGCTCGCTGAGCCTCGTGCGGGTCGACCTGCGCCCCGATGCGGATGCCTCCGGCGACGCCTTCGCCGAGTTCGAGTACGCGCTCGCCCCCGACGACACCGACGAGCGCCTCGTCGCCGTGATCGACCTCGAGCGCGACGTCGTGGACGTGCGCTTCGACGGCTGAGCCGCCGAGCCGCGCCGGCCCGAGGCATCCGGGTAGAATCGCTTCGTTATGGCTACCTTCGGAACCCTGTCTGACCGCCTCGCCGAGACCTTCAAGAATCTCCGCACCAAGGGCAAGCTCTCGGCGTCCGACGTCGACGGCACCGTGCGCGAGATCCGTCGGGCGCTCCTCGACGCCGACGTCTCGCTCGACGTGGTCAAGCAGTTCACCGCGCAGGTGCGCGAGCGCGCGCTCGGCGACGAGGTCAACAAGGCCCTGAACCCGGCCCAGCAGGTCGTGCAGATCGTGAACGAGGAGCTCGTGGCCATCCTCGGCGGTCAGCAGCGGCGGCTGCAGTTCGCGAAGAACCCGCCGACCGTCATCATGCTCGCCGGCCTCCAGGGTGCGGGCAAGACGACGCTCGCGGGCAAGCTCGCGAAGCACCTCGCGAAGGAGGGGCACACGCCGATCCTCGTCGCGAGCGACCTGCAGCGGCCCAACGCGGTCAACCAGCTGCAGGTGGTGG
>JBDIAF010000437.1:0-2549 GCA_039812245.1 Agromyces sp.
GCAGCACGCGACGGTCGCGCACGAGGGCGAGGAAGGCGGGCCAGGCCCGGATGGCCGTGAGCAGCAGGGCGCAGAACACGAGCGAGAGCAGCACCCGCCACGCGACGATCTCGAACGGCCCGGTCGGGATGAGCAGCAGGAAGTAGAGCGGCAGCACGCCCCACAGGAGGTAGGCGGAGATCGCGTAGACCATGCCCGACCTGCTGAGACCGGTCGCGCCGATCCCGGCGCCGCCCAGACCGGCGCGGCTGGGCGCAGCTGGCTGCTCGGCTGGGGAGTTCACCGGCCCAGCCTACGCCCGGCGGGCGGCATCGCCGCATCGCGGGGGCACTGCGGCATCGCCGCACCGCGCGCAGGCGCCCGCCTCGCCCGGATACGACGAACGGCCCGGATGAGGCATCCGGGCCGTTCTCGAACAGCTGGTGTCGACTAGCGCACGACGACCGCGAGCACGTCGCGGGCCGAGAGCACGAGGAACTCGTCGGCGCCGAACTTGACCTCGGTGCCGCCGTACTTCGAGTAGAGCACGCGGTCGCCCACGGCCACGTCGAGCGGGACGCGGTTGCCGTTGTCGTCGATGCGACCGGGGCCGACGGCGACGACCTCGCCCTCCTGCGGCTTCTCCTTCGCGGTGTCGGGGATGACGAGACCCGACGCCGTGGTCTGCTCGGCCTCGACCTGCTTGATGACGATGCGATCCTCGAGCGGCTTGATGGAAACCGACACGGTTGACCCCTTTTCTAGATACGGCGCTTCTGACGGAGCGACTGTCTCGATGAAGACTGGTTAGCAGCCTCGGAACGAGAGTGCTAACGAGCAGTCTAGGCGGCATCTGGCACTCGTGCAACGTGAGTGCCAGCACGGCGCGCGCTGCTACCGTGTCGGACGTGGATCGCTCCGAACTCGTCGAACTCCTCTCCCCCGAGGGCCTGCGGCTGCTCGACGAGCTCGGCGAGCACGAGCCGTCCGACGACGTGGTGAAGGCGGTCTCGACGCTGCGCAAGCAGGGCCACGGGCCCGGCCTCGTCGCGGCGGCCCTCAGCCAGGCCCGCCTGCGCCATCGCGCCCGGGCGAAGTTCGGCGAGTTCGCCTCGCGCATGCTGTTCACCGAGGCGGGCCTCGAACAGGCGACTCGGCTGCCGGTCGCCGCGCTGCACGCGGGCCGCTTCGCACGGGCCGGGATCGGCCACGTCGCCGACCTCGGCTGCGGCATCGGCGGCGACGCGCTCGCCCTCTCGGCCGTCGACCTCGAGGTCACGGCGGCCGAGGCCGACGAGGTCACCGCCGCGATCGCGGCCTACAACCTGACGCCGTTCCCCCGTGCGCGGGTGCTGCACGCGCGAGCGGAGGACGTCGCGCTCGGCGGCATCGGCGGGGCCTTCCTCGACCCGGCGCGCCGGGTCGTGAAGGGCGGCACCACCCGCCGGATCGCGGATGCGGCCGACTACTCCCCCTCGCTCGACTTCGCCTTCGGCCTCGCCGAGCGCATGCCGGTCGGCGTCAAGCTCGGGCCCGGCACCGATCGGGAGGTGATCCCGCCCGGCGCCGAGGCGCAGTGGGTCTCGGTCGACGGCGACGTCGTCGAGCTCGGCGTCTGGCTCGGCGCGCTCGCGCGCCCGGGCGTCGGGCGCGCGGCGCTCGTCGTGCGCGACGGCGAGGCGCACGAGCTGGTCGCCCCCGGCGACAGCGAGGATGCCCCGGCGGGCCCCCTCGGCGACTACCTCTACGAGCCCGACGGCGCGGTCATCCGCGCCCGCCTCATCGGCGACCTCGCCCGGGCGAACGGGGCGTGGATGCTCTCGCCGGGCATCGCGTACCTCACCGCCGATCGCGAGTTCCGCTCGCCCTTCGCGCGCGGCTTCCGCGTGCTCGATCGCCTTCCCGCAGACGAGCGGCAGCTGCGCCGCGAGCTGGCGCAGCGCGGCATCGGCACGCTCGAGATCAAGAAGCGCGGCTCAGACGTGGACCCGGCGGCGCTGCGCACCAGGCTGAAGCTCTCGGGGCCCGAACGGGCCACGATCGTGCTCACGCGCGAAGCGGGCCGGCACGTCGTGCTGCTCGTCGAGCGCTTCTGACCCGGCCGGTTCAGCTCGGCAGCGCGCCGAACACGATCGCGTAGTAGCCGATCCACACGGCCGAGAACACGAGCCCGGCCACGCCGGTGCCGATGCCGGCGAAGGCGAGGGCACGGCCGTGCTCCTCGCGGCGCAGGCCGAGCACGCCGAAGACGATGGCCGCGAGCGAGAGCGGCAGCATCCAGCCGACGAAGAGCGAGGCGATGCCGCCGATCGCCCCGAGCACCACGGAGATCCAGCTCGAGAGCCGGCGCTGCTCGTCCTCATCGGGCCCGTCGTACTCGACGGGCGCAGTCGGCAGGGGCGGGCGGTGGACCACGAGCAGCTGCCCGGTCGACAGCGCGCGCAGCTGCCCGGTGTCGACGGGCAGCTCGAGCTCGCGCTGCTCGATCGGCGCTTCGACGGCGGCTCCGGCCGCTCCCCCGGCCTCTGCACCGGTCTCGCCGGCACGCACCGCTTGCTCGGCGCGGAAGG
>JBDIAF010000438.1:0-2539 GCA_039812245.1 Agromyces sp.
CGAACTCCTCCGCGGCCGCCGCAGCCGCTCCCGCATCCCCCGCCTCCGCGCCGACGGGCAGCACCGGCGGCGTGCCCACCAAGGGTCTCGCCATCGGCAAGCTCGGGCTCTGGGGGTCGACGGCCATCGGCATCGCCTCGACCGCACCGCTCTTCTCGCTCGCCGCGACGCTCGGCTACGTCGTCATCGCCGTGGGCGCCCAGGCGCCCGTCGCGTTCGTCCTCGCGTTCGTGCCGATGCTGTTCACGGCCTTCGCCTACAAGGAGCTCAACGACGACGTGCCCGACTGCGGCACGGTGTTCACCTGGGCCGCGAAGGCGTTCGGCCCGCGCACCGGCTGGATGGCGGGCTGGAGCATCGCGGTGGCCGGCGTGCTCGTCATGGCGAACCTCGCCGAGATCGCCTCGGCGTACCTCCTGAGCCTCGTCGGCGACGGCTCGCTCGCCGAGAACCGGTTCATCGTGACCGCGTTCGGCTGCGTCATCATCGCCGTGATGACCTGGGTGTCGCTGCGCGGCGTCGAGATCGGCGAGCGCATGCAGCAGGTGCTGCTCGTCATCCAGTACCTCGCGATGGCCGCGTTCGTCGTCGGCTGCCTCATCGGCTACTTCACCGGCACCGCGCCCGACCCGACCCCGGTGTCGCTCGACTGGTTCAACCCGTTCCTCGCCGACGGCGCCGGCATGGTGCAGGCGATCCTGCTGGCGCTGTTCATCTACTGGGGCTGGGACACCTGCCTCGCCCTGAACGAGGAGACGAAGGATCCGCGCCGCACGCCCGGCCGCGCCGCGACCCTCACCACCGTCATCCTGCTCATCACCTACGTCGGCATCACGGTCGTCGCGATGATGTACGCCGGCCTCGGCGACACCGGCACCGGCCTCGCGAACGAGGCGCACGCCGACGACGTGTTCTCGGTGCTCGCGGGCATGGCGATGGGGCCGATGGGCTGGTTCCTCGTGATCGCCGTCGCGATCTCCGCGCTGTCCTCGTCGCAGACCACGATCCTGCCGACCGCGCGCGGCACCTTCGCCATGGGCGTCTACAAGGCGCTGCCCGCCCGGTTCGCGAAGGTGCACGAGGTGTCGAAGACGCCGACGTTCTCGACCACGCTGCTCGGCGTCATCGCGATCGTCTACTACGCCGGCATGAACCTCGTCTCGACCGACGTGCTCGCCGACTCGCTGCTGTCCATGGGCCTCGCGATCGCCTTCTTCTACGCCATCGCGAGCTTCGCCTGCGTCTGGTACTTCCGCCGCACCCTCTTCGCGAGCCGGCGCAACGTCTTCTACCGCTTCCTGTTCCCGCTCGTCGGCGGCGTGTTCATGACCTGGGCGTTCGTGCAGTCGGCGATCGACATGCTCGACCCCGACTACGGCTACTCGCAGCTGGCCGGCGTCGGCGGCGCCTTCATCGTCGGCGTCGGATCGCTGCTGCTCGGCGCCGTGCTCATGTTCGTCTGGGCGATGTTCCCCGGTTCGCGCGATTACTTCCAGAAGCGGTCGCTGAACCGCGACACCGAGGTGCTCGCACCCGAGTGATCGGCCATGGATGCCTCGCCGGCATCCGACCGCCCAGCACCCGTCACCCCCATCGCTCACGAACGGATCAGAAGCCCATGTTCGACACCGTCATCGTCGGGGCCGGCGTCGCCGGACTGACCGCCGCCCGCCTGCTGCACGCCGCTGGCCGCCGCGTCGTCGTGCTCGAGGCCCGCGACCGCGTCGGCGGCCGCACCTGGACCGACCGTTCGCCGGGCTTCAGCGTCGACCGCGGCGCCTCGTGGATCCACGGGCTCACGGGCAATCCGCTCACCGAGCTCGTCGAAGCCCTCGGCATGCAGACCGTCGAGTTCACGGTCGGCAGCTTCCAGGCCGGCGGCCGCCCGATCGCGAACTACGACCAGGCGCACCGCGAGCTCGACCCGGCGGCGACCGAGCAGTGGCTCGCGGACGTCGCGACGGTCGGCGGCCGCCTCGTCGACGCGGCCGCCGCGGCGGAGCCCGGCGAGAGCTACGCCGACGTCGTCGAGCGGGCGCTCGCGGGCCTCGACTGGAGCGAGGAGCGCATCGGGCGGATCCGCGCATTCCACCGGCACCGCACCGAGGAGCAGTGCGGTGCCGACGGCGAGCAGGTCGACGCCCACGGTCTCGACGAGGACGCGATCGACGGCGACGAGGTCGTGTTCCCGGGCGGGTACGACGTGCTGGCGACCTCGCTCGCGCGCGGCCTCGACATCCGGCTCGGCCACGAGGTGACGGCGGTGACGTGGTCCGAGCAGGGCGTGCGCGTCAGCACCGGATCTGCGTCGTTCGAGGCTCGCGAGGTCGTCGTCACGGTGCCGCTTGGCGTGCTGAAGGCGGGGGCGATCGTCTTCGAGCCCGCACTCCCCGACGAGGTCGCGGGCGCCGTCGAGCGCGTCGGCATGGGCACCTTCGACAAGGTGTTCCTGCAGTTCCCCGAGCGCTTCTGGCAGGACGGCGCCTACGCGCTCCGTCAGCTCGGCGCCGACAGCGTGCCCTGGCACTCCTGGTACGAC
>JBDIAF010000439.1:0-2538 GCA_039812245.1 Agromyces sp.
TAGCTGCCGCCGACGAACGCGTTCTTCCACGAGACGCCCTCCCAGAAGTACGCGGCCGGGTCGCGGGGCTTGTAGACGAGCGTCCTGGAGATGGCGGCGCCGAGCTTCGCGCCCTCGTCGGGGAGGCGGCTGCGGCGCTCGTCGGGGGCGAACGGGGTGCCGTGCACGACGCCGAGCGCGGCGCGCTCGCCGGCTCGCTCGACGTCGAGCGCCGCGACGGGCTCCTCCTGGATGAGCTCGTCGATCTCGCGGAAGAAGTCGAGGTCGTTCGAGTGAACCGTGTTGATCTTCGCGTCGGCGATGTTCACGAAGGTGTTCTCGCGCGGTGCGGCCGCCTCGCTGAGCGGATAGATGCGGGTCTGCTTCATCGCCGGAACCCCGCCGAGCGCGCGCAGCACGACCCAGTTGGTGTACGTCGGCGACTCGTAGGCGAAGTAGCCCTCGGGCCGCTCGCCGTCGTAGCCCGGCGGCAGGAAGAGGTACTTGCCGCCGGCGCCCCGGTCGGGCCCGGCGATGCCCATGTCCGCGACGTAGCGGAACCAGAAGTCGTCGACGACGCACAGCGACTGCGGCGGCGCCTCGATGACCGTCGGCCCCCAGGCCTTCAGGTCGAGGAAGGTGGTGCCGTAGGTCGTCTCGGTGTTCGGCGTGAGGAACAGCGCACCCGAGTTGGCCCGCGGATCGGTGAACCCGATGACGTCGGGACTCGCCACGCCAGCCGCCCGCAGGCCCTTCCGCATCGCGACGAGCGAAGCGCCCGGCACGGCGTTCAGGAACGCCTCGGACGCGCGCATCAGGTCGAGCGCGTCGTAGATCTGCTCGACGGATGCCTCGCGCGGCACCCCGTCGAAGAGCTCGAGCGTGCCGAACGGCGTCTCGAGCGCGTCGGGCGTGGAGACCCGTCGGATCTCCTCCGCGAGCGCGTCGGCGCCCATGCCGGTGGTCTGCTGGTCGGTCATGCTTCCCCCTTGACGAGCGACGCGATCGCGTCGCGGTTGGTGTCGAACGTCCTGCGCCCGCCGAGCAGCTCGAGTTCGACGAGGCGCCTGCGCGCCTCCGGCCGCACCCGGCTGAACGAGAGCTCGATCTGCTGCGCGTCGAGCCAGCTCAGCAGGGTCTCCAGGCTCTCGGCGCCGGTGACGTCGATGTCGGTCACCGCTTCCATGTCGATGACGAGGTCGTGCACCGGGCCGTTGCCGGCCGCGCCGGCGCGGGTGACGGCCTTCTTCGCGGCGTCGGCGAACACCGAGCCGTTCGCGAAGAAGAGCGGCGCCGCGAGGCGGATGACGACGACGCCCGGCGCGGTGACGGCGCCCTTCGGCGCCTCGTCGAGCAGTGACTCGCTCGGCTCCCCCGTGGAGGCGAGCACGTCGATCGCCGGGTTCGCCGCGCGCTTGGCGAGGTTGACGAGCGCGAGCACGAAGGCCACGAGGATGCCCGGGATGGAGCCGACGAGCAGGGTGACCAGGAAGCAGACGGCGCCGATCGCGAACTCGAAGCGGTCGGCCTTCCAGAGCCCGATGAAGTCCTTGACGCCGAGCAGCGGCAGGATCGCGACGCCGACGATCGCGCCGATCGCGGGTGAGGGGATGTCGGCGAGGAGCGCGGTGCCGAAGAGCAGCAGCAGCAGGGTTCCGACTGCGAGCACGAAGGAGGGCAGCTGCGTGCGCGAGCCGGCCTGGTCCATCGCGGCGGTGCGGGAGGTCGAGGAGCCGACCGCGAAGCTGCCCGACATGCCGGAGGCGATGTTGCCGAGGCCGAAGGCGAAGAGGTCGCGGTTGGGGCTCGTCGGGTAGCCGCGCTTCTCGCCGTAGGCGCGCGAGACGAGCAGGCCCTCCGCCGTGGTGACCAGGGTCAGGGCCATCGCCGAGGGGATGAGCGCGAGCCACATCGACCAGTCGATGACCGGCCAGGTGAGCGTCGGCGGTCCGGCCGGCACCTCGCCGAGCACGTCGACGCCGTTGTCGGCGAGACCGAGCCAGACCACGACGACCGTGCTCAGCACGAGCACGACGAGCGCCCACGGCACCGCGCCGAGGAACCGCTTGCCGACCAGCAGCACCACGACCGAGCCGAGCGAGATCGCGATCGAGTACGCGTTGATGTTCTCGAGGCCGCCGACGAGGCCGATCACCTTGTCGACGAACTCGCCGCCCGAGTCGATCTTGATGCCGAGCATCTTCGCGATCTGGCTGACGAGGATGTCGAGGGCGAGGCCGCCGACGAAGCCGACGAGGATGGGCTTCGACAGGAAGTTCGCGAGGAAGCCGAGCTTGAACACCGCGAGCAGCAGGAACATGATGCCGCAGAGGATCGCCTGGGCGAGGGCGAGGGTCAGGTAGTCGGCGCTCCCCGCGACCGCGAGGCCGCCGATCGAGCTCGCGACGAGCGCCGCCGCGGCCGCGTCGGGCGAGGCAACGAGCTGCCGGCTCGAGACGGTGAGCGCGTAGACGACCGTCGGCACGATGAGCGCGTAGAGGCCGGCCGTCGCCGGCAGCCCGGCGATCTGGGCGTAGCCGATGTTCAGCGGGATCGCGA
>JBDIAF010000440.1:0-2529 GCA_039812245.1 Agromyces sp.
CATCGCACCCTCGGCGCCGAAGCCGCCGGTGACGCCCAGGTCGTAGCGTGCGTCGGGGAAGATGCCCCGGCCGAGCGCGGTGGATGCCGTGACGGCGCCGGTCGCGGCGGCGAGCTCGCCGAGGGCCTCACTCGCGCCCGCGAGCCACGCGCCCCGGCCTGCGAGCAGGAACGGCCGCTTCGCGCCGGCGAGCGCGGCCGCGATCTCGGCGACGACGCCGCTCGCGAACTCGCCCGCGGGGGCCACCGGCGCGGGCAGCTTCGGCTGCGGCAGGGCGGATGCCTCGGGCAGCGGGCCCGCATCGACGGCGGCCACGTCGTAGGGGATCGCGAGCACGACGGGCAGGCGGTACTGCAGCGCGTGCTCGATCGCGATGATCGTCGTCGCCGAGGCATCCGTGCGACCCACCGTGTAGGTGCGCGCGCCGACCGCCGAGGCGAGCGCGATCTGGTCGACGTCCCACGGGCGCGGCCCCGAGGTGGGTTCGTCCCCGACGACGAGCACGAGCGGCACGCGCGCCTGCGCGGCCTCGGCGAGCGAGGTGAGGGTGTTGGTGAAGCCGGCGCCGTACGTCGATGTCGCCGCGGCGAGGCGGTTCGAGGCCCGATAGTGCGCGTCGGCGGCGACCACGCCGCCCGCCTCGTGCCGCACGGCGGTGAAGCTCGCCCCGGTCTGCCGCTCGATCGCGTCCAGGAACCAGGCGTTGCCGTTGCCCATCACGCCGAAGACGTGGTCGACGTGAGCGGCGAGGGCGTTGGCGACGTGCGCGCTGACGTTGGTGCGGGGCGCGGTCGGGGATGCGGGCATGGCGAAGCCTTTCGAGACGACGGAGTGAAACGGATTCCGTATGTGTCTCAGCATTCGGCCGATCGACGGCCGGCGCCTGCATCGGCGTGCCTCGTGCCCATTTTTCGAGCACCGGCGCCCATGTCGCGATCGGGGATCGCGGGGCGCCTGGACGTGTCGAGTATACGACTCGCGCAGTCTGCCGCGGGCGGCGACGTCCGTCATCATGATGCGCGTCCGGCGAGAATGGAGGCATGAAGACCCTGCAGCTGCGTCGCTACCAGATCGTCCCCGGTGAGTACGAGGCGTTCGTCTCGTGGTTCGAGGAGAACATGCCCCCGGTGCGGCGGGCGACCGGCTTCGACGTCGAGTTCGCCTACGGCGTGCCGGAGCGCAACGAGTTCGTCTGGGCCGTCAGCATCCCCGGCGACCGCGCCGAGTTCGAGCGCGTCGAGGCCGCCTACCTCGTCTCGCCCGAACGCGCCGCGGCGTTCGACGGCATCCCCGAGCGCATCGCCGGGAAGGAGATCGGCTTCGTCGACGCCGTGAAGACGGCCTGATCAGGCCGTCGGGCCCCGCGACTCGGGGCGGATCGAAGCTCGACGCAGGGTACACTGTCTTCGGGCCCAGGTGCCGCCGCGTACAGTCCTTCCCACTCCGCGGGTCCGTAGAATCCCTGACAACCCCCGTTTTCGAGTGCGGTCGACGCTGCCCACCATTGCGCGCGCGGCCCGAGAAGGACGCAACGTGAGCCACGAGTTCGAAGCCCGCCGTCAAGACTGGATCGCCCGGGAGGAGCTCGCCGAGCGGATGATCCCGCTCATCGGCGGCCTCTACCGCGACCACGGCGTCGTCACCAGCATCCACGGGCGACGCCTCATCAACCGCTCGCCCGTCGAGCTGCTGAAGGCGCACCGCTTCGCGCGTCAGGCCGGCGACGTCGAGCTCGCCCTCGACGACACCATGGCGGTGCTCGAGGCGCTGCGCGAGATCGGCCCGGGGGCCGCGTCGATCGACGTCGCGCGTCTCGTGGCCCGCTTCGCCGAGACCACGGGCACCGCTCCGGCCGGCGCCGACGCCGAGGCGCTGCGCGACTTCCTGCGCGCCGAGCTCGCCCCCGTCCTGGTCGACGCCGACGCCGCCCCCGTCTCGGGCACCAACGTCGTGCTCTACGGCTTCGGCCGCATCGGCCGCCTCCTCGCCCGCATCCTCATCGCGCACACCGGCGGCGGCCAGGGCCTGCGCCTGCGGGCGATCGTCGTGCGCAAGGGCAGCGAGAACGACCTGCAGAAGCGCGCCAGCCTCCTGCGCCGCGACTCGGTGCACGGCCCCTTCCAGGGCACGATCGAGGTCGACGAGGAGGCGAACACCATCCTCGCCAACGGCACCCTGATCCAGGTCATCTACTCCGACGACCCCGCCTCGGTCGACTACACCGCCTACGGCATCTCCGACGCGATCGTCGTCGACAACACCGGCCGCTGGCGCGACGAGGCCGGCCTCGGCCAGCACCTGCAGGCCAAGGGCGTCGCCCGCGTGCTGCTCACCGCACCGGGCAAGGGCGCGATCAAGAACATCGTGCACGGCATCAACCACGACGCGATCGAGCCGGGCGACCGCATCCTCTCGGCCGCCTCGTGCACCACGAACGCGATCACGCCGGCGCTCGCCGTGATCGACGAGGCCTACGGCGTCGTGCGCGGCCACGTCGAGACCGTGCACTCGTTCACGAACGACCAGAAC
>JBDIAF010000441.1:0-2520 GCA_039812245.1 Agromyces sp.
CGCCGCCGTCGCGCGTGAGGCTCAGTTTGCACCGCCGAAACACAACGCCGAAGTTGGTGTAACACACGGTCTTTACCGTCGATTCAACGCAATCCAGCAGCTCACGCCCGGCCCCGCCATCTCGCGGGGCCGATGTGACGAAAGGGATCGACAATGGCCCAGCCCACCCCCGCGGCCGAGGAGCAGAACCCCGCCGGCACAGCCCAACTGCTCGTCATCGGCGGCGGCATGGTCGCGCAGCGGCTCGTCGAGGCCCTGCGGGCCCGCGACACCGAGGGCGCCTGGCGCGTCACCGTGCTCGCCGAGGAGCCCCGCGCGCCGTACGACCGTGTGGCGCTGACCAGCTACTTCAGCGGCAAGAGCGCCACCGACCTCGAGCTCGGCGACCCCGACCTGTGGCGCGACCCGCTGGTCACCCTGCGCCGCGGGGTCGCCGCGACCGCGATCGACCGGGAGGGCAAGACCGTCTCCGTCACGCGCGGGGAGCCGATCGCCTACGACCACCTCGTGCTCGCCACCGGCTCCAACGCCGCCGTGCCGCCCATCGAGGGCAACGAGTCGACCGGCGTGTTCGTCTACCGCACGATCGACGACGTCGCCCACCTCAAGGGCTACGTGCAGAACCTCGGCCAGGAACTGGGCCGCCCGCTGCGCGGCGCCGTCATCGGAGGCGGTCTGCTCGGCCTCGAGGCCGCCGGCGCCCTGCAGGCGATGGGCGTCGACTCCACCGTCGTCGAGTTCGCGCCCCGGCTCATGCCGATCCAGGTCGACGAGGGCGGCGGGCAGGCGCTGAGCCGGCTCATCGGCAGCCTCGGCGTGCACGTGCGCACCGGCACCGCCACCAAGCGCATCGGCGCCACCCGCGGCCGTGTCTCCTCCATGACGTTCAGCGACGACTCCCGCATCGACGTCGACGTCGTCGTGCTCGCCACCGGCGTGCGCCCCCGCGACGAGCTCGCCCGTGCCGTCGAACTGCCGGTCGGCGAACGCGGCGGCGTGCTCGTCGACGACTCCTGCCGCACCGACGACCCCGACATCTCCGCGGTCGGTGAGGTCGCGTGCATCCAGGGCCGCGTGTGGGGCCTCATCGCCCCCGGCAACGCGATGGCCGAGATCGTCGTCGACCGGCTCCTCGGCGGCCAGGCGAGCTTCCCCGGCGCCGACACCGCGACCAAGCTCAAGCTCCTCGGCGTCGACGTCGCCAGCTTCGGCGACGCGTTCGCCGCCGACGAGGGGAGCCTGGAGATCGTCTACGCCGACCCCGTCGCCGGCGTCTACAAGAAGCTCGTCATGAGCGACGACGCCCGCACCCTGCGCGGCGGCATCCTCGTCGGCGACGCCTCCGCCTACGCCTCGCTGCGCCCGATGCTCGGCCGCGAGCTCGGCGGCGACCCGGCCGCCTACCTGCTGCCCGAGGGCGCCGCTCCCGCGGCCGGCGGTGACCTGCCCGACGACGCGACCGTCTGTTCGTGCAACAACGTCACCGCCGGCGAGATCCGCAACGCCGTGTGCGAGGGCGGCTGCACCGACCTCGGCGAGGTCAAGGCGTGCACGAAGGCCGGCACCTCGTGCGGCTCGTGCCTGCCGCTGGTCAAGAAGCTCTTCTCCGCCGAGATGGCCAAGTCGGGCCTGACCGTCTCCCGGGCGCTGTGCGAGCACTTCGACATGCCGCGCGCCGAGCTGTTCGACATCGTGCGGGTCACCGGCGAGCGCAGCTTCAGCGAGATCATCGCCCGCCACGGGCGCGGCCGCGGCTGCGACATCTGCAAGCCGACCGTCGCCTCGATCCTCGCGAGCCTGGGCTCCGGGCACATCCTCGCCGGCGAGCAGGCCACGCTGCAGGACACCAACGACCACGTGCTGGCGAACATCCAGAAGGACGGCACGTACTCGGTGGTGCCGCGCATCCCCGGCGGCGAGATCACCCCCGACGGCCTCATCGTCATCGGCGAGATCGCCCGCGACTTCGGCCTCTACACGAAGATCACCGGCGGCCAGCGGATCGACATGTTCGGCGCCCGCATGGAGCAGCTGCCGCAGATCTGGCAGCGCCTCGTCGACGCCGGGTTCGAGTCCGGGCACGCGTACGGCAAGTCGCTGCGCACCGTGAAGTCGTGCGTCGGCTCCTCGTGGTGCCGCTACGGCGTGCAGGACAGCGTCGGCATGGCCGTCAAGCTCGAGCTGCGCTACCGCGGCCTGCGGGCGCCGCACAAGCTGAAGATCGGCGTCTCCGGCTGCGCCCGCGAGTGCGCCGAGGCTCGCGGCAAGGACGTCGGCGTCATCGCCACCGAGAAGGGCTGGAACCTCTACGTCGGCGGCAACGGCGGCTTCACACCGCGGCACGCCGTGGTGCTCGCCGAGGACCTCGACGACGACACCCTGGTCCGCGCGATCGACCGCTTCTTCATGTACTACATCCGCACCGCCGACCGGCTGCAGCGCACCGCGCCGTGGCTCGGCGACCTCGACGGCGGCATCGAGCGGCTGCGCGAGATCATCCTCGACGACGCCCTCGGCATC
>JBDIAF010000442.1:0-2515 GCA_039812245.1 Agromyces sp.
CTACGCGGTGAAGTAGGGGCTCGAGGCGTTGTCGAGGATGCGGCGCATGCCGTGCAGCCAGTTGACCTTGAGGGCCTCGACGGCGCCTGGCACGTCGCCCTCGGCGAGGCACGCCGCGATCGCCGCGTGCTCGGCGGCGACGCGCTCGACCATGACGTCGTTCGGCACGAGCAGCGACTCGTAGCGGTGGAAGGAGCCGCGCACGCTCTCGATCACGTCGAGCAGGCGCCGGTTGGGGCACGCAGAGAGCATGATCGCGTGCCACTCGTCGTCCTTCGTGACGACGAGGGAGTGCTCGGCGCGCTCCTGCGTGAACTCGGCGGCGAGCTGTGCGAGGCGTGCGCCGATGGGGCGCAGCTCGTCGAGCGGGCTGAGCTCGAGGGCGAGGCTCTCGAGGGCGGCCATGACGGGCGCGAGGTCCTCGAACTCGCTCGCGCTCAGCGGCATGAAGCGGAAGCCCTTGCCGTTCTCGCTCGTGATCTGCCCCTCGCTCTCGAGGGCGATGAGCGCCTCGCGCAACGGTGTGCGGCTGACCCCGAGTTCGCCGGCGAGCTGCACCTCGTTGATGCCCTCGCCGGGCTGGACGGCGCCCGAGCGCATGCGGGCCAGCAGCTCCTCGCGCACCTGCGAGCGCAGGTTCTTGCGTTCGATCGCCATGTCGTCGCCTTTCGGGGCCTCTCCGGCCGTCGTCCGTTCGCCGCCAGCCTAGGCGTTCGCCCGGGCTTGACCGCTCGCGGCATCCGGTTTACGGTGTCTGTATACAGAATACATTCTGCATCGCAGGGTGTACACCCCGACGTCCCGACTCAGAGAGGAGCAGGCGTGGCCGGCGACTCCCCCCGCGGCATCCGCCTCGACGCGCTCGCCTACGGCGGCGACTACAACCCCGACCAGTGGTCGGAGGAGGTCTGGCTCGAAGACGCCCGCCTCATGCGCGAGGCCGGTGTCAACCTCGTGAGCCTGCCCGTGTTCAGCTGGCCGCAGCTCGAGGTCGCCCCCGGCGTCTACGAGTGGGGCTGGCTCGACCGCGTGCTCGAGATCCTCACGGAGGCGGGCATCCGCATCGACCTCGCGACCGCCACCGCGACCCCGCCCTCGTGGCTCGTGCGCAGCCACCCCGAGATGCTGCCGTGGAACGAAGACGGCCAGCGCCTCGAGTTCGGCTCGCGCCAGGCGTACTGCCCGAGCTCGCCCGTGTGGCGCGAGCACGTCGTGCGCATGACCCGGGCGATGGCCGAGCGCTACGGCGAGCACCCCGGCCTCGCGCTCTGGCACGTCTCGAACGAGTACGGCGACCACGTCTCGCGCTGCTGGTGCCCCGAGTCCGCCGCGCACTTCCGCCGCTGGCTCGAGGCCCGCTACGGCGACCTCGACGGGCTCAACGAGGCCTGGGGCGTGAACGTCTGGGGGCAGCGCTACACCTCGTGGGACCACATCGAGCCGCCGCGGCGCTCGACCGGGCCGGTGAACCCGACCCAGTTGCTCGACTTCGAGCGCTTCTCCTCGGATGCGCTGCTCGAGCTCTTCCAGCTCGAGATCGACGTCCTGCGCGAGGTCACGCCCGAGATCGGCGTCACCACGAACTTCATGTCGATCCTGCGCGATCTCGACTACTGGGACTTCGCCGCAGTCGAGGACCTCGTCACCGACGACGCCTACCCCGACCCGGCCGACCCCGATGCCCACGTGCCGGCCGCCCTCAACTACGGCTACATGCGCTCGCTCAAGGGCGGACAGCCGTGGCTGCTGCTCGAGCAGGCGCCGAGCGGCGTGAGCTGGCGCGACGTGAACGTGCCGAAGGCGCCCGGACAGTACCGCCTCGGCAGCCTGCAGGCGATCGCCCACGGCTCCGACGGCGCCATGTGCTTCCAGTGGCGGCAGGCGAAGTACGGGCAGGAGAAGTTCCACTCGGCGATGCTCGGCCACCGCGGCGAGGCCTCGCGCAGCTTCCGCGAGGCGAAGGCCTTCGGCGCCGAGCTGCGCCGGCTCGAACCGGTGCGCGGCACGCGCGTGCGTTCGCGCGTGGCGCTCGTCGTGGACCACGACTCGTGGTGGGGCTCGTCGGCCGCCGAGTCGTTGCCCTCGCAACGGCTGAACTGGCTGGCGCAGGCCCGCGCCTGGCACGCCGCCCTGCACGCGCTCGGCCACGCGGTCGACACGGTGCGCGCGGTCGGTCCCTTCGACGGTTACGACGCGGTGGTGGTGCCGAACCTCTACGTGACGGATGCCTCGCAGGCGGCCGCCCTCGAGGCGTTCGTCGCCCGTGGCGGCCAGCTGGTCGTCGGCCCGTTCTCGGGCGTCGTCGACGCCACCGAGAAGGTGCACGACGGAGGCGCTCCCGGCCCCCTGCGCGCGCTGCTCGGCATCGAGGTCGACGAGCAGTGGCCGGTCGCCGACGGGCTCGCCGAGGCGGTGCGCTTCGCGGGCGGCGAGTTCGACGCGCCGGTCTGGGGCGAGTGGCTCGAGCTGCACGAGGGCACCGAGGTGCTCGCGCGCTACGCCTCGGGCGAGCTCG
>JBDIAF010000443.1:0-2513 GCA_039812245.1 Agromyces sp.
GAGGGCCACGCCGCGATCGTGCTCCTCGGGCGTCATTTCGACGAGCGTCGCGCCCAGGTCGAGGATCAGGTCGTCGATCGCGCTCGCGCGCTGGTAGCTGATGGCGTCATGGGCGGCGACCACCCACGGGCGCCCTGCGAAGAGATCCGCCCGGGCCGAGAGCGGGCCGCCGCGCTCGCGCCCGGCCAGCGGGTGCGAGCCGATGTATCGGGAGACGTCGGCCCCGACCTCGACGAGCTCGGCGAGGATGCCCGCCTTCACGCTCGCGACATCGGTCACGATGGCGTCGGGGTTCGCCTCGAGCTCCGCGGCGACGACGCGCGCCGTGACGTCGGGCGGCACCGCCACCACCACGAGCTGCGGCGCGTCGCCCGGCGCCGCGGCGCGACCGGCGCCGAGGTCCGTGGCGATCGCGATGTGCGTCGGCGATGCGTCGTCGAGGATCACCTCGATGCCGCGCGAGCGGAGCCCGAGTGCGACGCTCGTGCCGAGCAGCCCGGCGCCGACGACGCGCACCGGCCCGGTCAGCCGCGCCTCGGCGCGCTGCGTCTCGACCACGTCAGTCCTTCCTCGCGCGCGCGGCCTCGGCCTGGCGCACGAGGGTGAGCAGCGCACCGCGCTCGGCCTTGCTGAGCTCGCGCAGCCGGCCGGAGCCGAGTGTACCAAGGTGCAACGGGCCGAACTGCCGGCGGACCAGGTCGACGACGGGGTGCCCGACCGCCTTCAGCATGCGACGCACGATGCGATTGCGACCGGAGTGCAGGGTGAGCTCGACGATGCTGTGCTTCGCGTCGCCCTGCGCCTGCAGCAGTCGAGCGCGGTCGGCCTTGATCGGGCCGTCGTCGAGCTCGATGCCGGTCTTCAACCGCTGCAGGGTCTGCGCGGTCACCTTGCCGCGGACCTTCGCGATGTAGGTCTTCTCGACGCCGAACGAGGGGTGCGCGAGCACGTGCGCGAGCTCGCCGTCGTTGGTCAGCACGAGCAGCCCGCTCGTCTCGGCGTCCAGCCGGCCGACGTTGTAGACGCGCTCGTCGAGGGCGTCGGTGAACGCGGTGAGGTCGGGGCGCCCCTGCTCGTCGCGCATCGACGACACGACGCCGCGCGGCTTGTTCAGCATGTAGTAGCGCTTCTCGGTGTCGAGCTGCACGGCCACGCCGTCGACCGAGACGTGGTCGACGGCGGGGTCGACCCGGGTGCCGAGCTCGGTCACGAGCTGCCCGTTGACCTCGATGCGGCCCGACAGGATGTACTCCTCGATGACGCGGCGCGAGGCGACGCCCGCGGCCGAGAGCACCTTCTGCAGCCGTACGCGCGAGGCATCCGGGTCGCCCGATCGCGGCGAAGCGGTCGAATCAGCCATCGAGGTCGAATCCTTCCTGGCCGTCGTCGAGCAACGGCGAGATGTGGGGCAGCTCGTCGAGCGAGTTGATGCCGAGGTGCACGAGCAGCTGGTCGGTCGTGCCGTACAGGATCGCGCCCGTCTCGGGGTCGGTGTCGACCTCGGTGATGAGCCCGCGGCCGAGCAGCGTGCGCACCACCGAGTCGACGTTCACCGCCCGGATCGAGGCCACCTGCGAACGCGAGATCGGCTGCTTGTAGGCGATGACCGCGAGGGTCTCGAGCGCCGCCTGCGAGAGCCGGGTCGAGGTCTGCGTGAGCACGAATCCCGAGACGAGGGCGTCGTACTCGGGGCGCACGTAGAAGCGCCATCCCCCGCCGACCTCGCGCAGCTCGAACGCGCGCCGCCCGCCGCCGACCGGGGCCGTCTGCTCGGGCGCGTCCGTGCGGGGCTCCCCCGAGGTGCCGGCGCCCTCGTAGTCGGCGACCAGTCGCGCGATCGCGGCTCGCACCTCGGCGACCGGGCGGGCGACGGTGGCGGCGAGGTGCACGACGCCGAGCGGTTCGTCGGCGATGAACAGGATCGCCTCGAGCGCGCGGTCGAGATCGAGTCGGGGCTGGCCCGGCACGTCGAGCGGGGTCGCGACCGACAGTTCGGTCGCGGCGGCTTCGGATGCCTCGGCGCCCTCCGCGCGGTTCATCGCCATCTCTTCCGTCTCAGTCGTCATAGTCGGCCCCCAGGCTCTCGAGCTGCTCGTCGCTCCAGTCGTCGGTCGCCCAGCGCAGCGTCAGCTCGCCGAGCGGCTCGAGCTGTTCGAATCCGATCGCGGCGTGCCGGTACAGCTCGAGCACCGCGAGGAATCTCGCCACCACGACCCCGTGCTGGTCCACGCCGGCGATCAGCTGGCGGAAGGTCACGGGTTCGCCGCGACGGAGCACCGCGACCACGTGCGCCGCCTGCTCGCGGATCGACACGAGCGGGGCATGCAGGTGGTCGAGCCCGACGACCGGGATCTCGCGCGGCGTGAGCGCGAGGGTCGCGAGCGCCGCGAAGTCCTCGGCCGAGAGCGTCCATACCAGCTCCGGCGCGCGCCGGCGAAAGCGCTCCTCCAGTCGCACCACCCTCGCGTGCCGGCGCCCTTCGCGCTCGAGGCCGGTGGCGAACCAGCGCGCCG
>JBDIAF010000444.1:0-2507 GCA_039812245.1 Agromyces sp.
ACTCCCGGCATGGGTACGCACGAGCAGGCCGGCGGTCGAGCATGAGCAGCGAGCTCGCCTTCCGCCGCCCCACCGAGTCGGATCACGCGGCGATCGTCGGCGTGATCCCCGAGTGGTGGGGGCTCCCCGCCGACTCGCCGCGCGCGAGCCTGCTGCCGGCGCTCCTGCCCCGGCTCTTCCTGCAGCACTTCACCGAGACGAGCACGGTTGTGACGGATGCCTCGGGCCTGGCCGCCTTCCTCATCGGCTTCCACTCCCCCGCGCAGCCCGAGGTGGCCTACATCCACTTCGTCGGTGTGCGCCCGGAGCTGCGCTCGGCAGGTCTCGCGCGCACGCTCTACGAGCGCTTCTTCGACGAGGCCAGGGCGGCCGGATGCCTCGAGGTGCACGCCATCACGGGCCCGGGCAACCGACGCTCCCAGGCGTTCCACGCGGCGATGGGCTTCACCGCGACGGGCGACACCGAGATCGACGGTGTGCTCGCCTGGCGCGACTACGACGGCCCGGGCGAGCATCGGGTCGCCTTCACGCGTCGGCTCTGAGCGGTCGAAGAGCGCGTAGCTCCGTTCGAGGCTCCTCGTCGGTCGAACCTCGACGCCGGAGCGCATCGGGACGAGGGAACGAGAATCGCTGTGTGAGTTCGCCCTCATCGTTGAGGCGGAACTCACACACCGATTTCGGAACTCTCGACAGCGCTGCGCGCCTCCTCGATCGGCGATCGTGGGTCTCGATACGGCGCTTCCCGCCTCCTCGACCGACGCGATCGCGCTACGCGCCGAGCGCCTCGCGCGCGTGGCGGTACTTCTCGGCGAGGCGCGCCTGCGTCTCGAAGTCGAGCTTGCGCAGGCGCCACGGCGCCGCGTTGTCGGCGACGTCGGCGAGCTTCACCCGGCGGGCGGTCTCGTTGCCGCGGATGCGCGCGTAGTACTCGGCCTCGGCGACCTCGTCGGTGCGGGTGAGCAGCACGACCGCCTCGACCACCTCGGGCACGACGCCGGCCTCGAGCAGGTCCTGCGCGGTCACCGCCGAGTCCTCGAGCACGTCGTGCAGCCACGCCGCCGCGGTCGCGACGGGCTCGCTCGCCGCGTCGAAGTGCTCGGCGACCCGGCCCGGGTGGTCGATGTACTCGGCGCCGGTGCGGTCGAGCTGGCCGCGGTGCGCGACGAAGGCGATGCCCTTGGCCAGCGCCACCTGCGCTGCGCCGTCGACCGCGATGGATGCCTCGGCGGCCGGCTCGTCAGCCGGCTCGTCGGCCGGCGCCGCGAACACGGCGGGGGTCGGGGCCGCCGCGGGCGCCGGGGCGGGCGCGGCCGGGGTCTCGGGGGCGGTCAGGCCCATCACCATCGCTTCGAACTCGTCCATCACCGTGTCCTCCGTTTCAAGGGTGTCGTCCGTCTCCGCGGAGTCGTCTGATCCGTCGCCCAGGGCGTCATCGCCCGCGGGGTCGTCGCCCACGCCGGCCGGGTCGCCCGCGCCGGCCATGTCGCCTGCCTCGTCCGCGTCGTGCTCGACCGTCGCGTGCGGCGCCGTCTGCGTCGACTCGACGTACTCCGCGAGCCACGCCGGGATCACCGCGTCGCCCAGCTCGCCGACCGCGCCGAACCCGCCGAGCTCGCCCGAGTCGCGCGGCAGGAGGGCGACGAGGCCGTCGTCGGAGTCGGCGGCCGCCGCGGAGGCGCCGGGCACCTCGTCGTAGTTCGACCGATGACGGATCGGCTCGATCGGCACGTCGTCAGCGCGCTCGTCGGAGCTCTCGACAGGCTCGGCGCGGGCGGCGGCGAGCTCGGCGAGCGGGTCGCGGCCGCGCACCGCGCGGACGAACCCGAGCTCGGCCTCGAGCTCGTCGATCTCGCGGGCGTCGAGCTCGAGCAGCGAACGATCGCCGTCCTCGCTGCGCCGAGCGAATGCGTCGTCGTCGACCTCGGCGAACGAGGCTCCGTCGGTGGTGGCGAAGTAGCGGCGCCGCCCGGCGTCGCTCACCGCCACGATCACCTCGACGAAGTCGCCGCTCGGCTCCTCGCAGCAGAGGTAGTACCGCTGCACGTCCGCCTCGGCGGGGGTCGGGGGCAACGGCGACGGCACGCGCCGCGGGCGCAGCATGGGCGCGGGGTCGGCACTGCGGCGTCCGCTGCGCGGGGGCGCGAAGGCGGACGAGAACTCGTCGTCGGCAGTGGTCACTCGGGCTCCTGGGGAAGGGGGCCGGCGGCGCGAGCGGGGATCGTCGCGCAGCGGCGCTCTCGATGCTAACCGGACGAGCCGAGATCCGGGACTCCCCCGGCGCATCGCGTCGCAGGCATGGGCCGTCGCAACACGAGCTGCACTCCGACCCGGTGCAGCTCGGCACCGCGACGACCGACGCGGCCGGGGCGTTCAGCCTCGCCGCGACGATCCCCGCCTCGACGCCGCCGGGTGCGCACACCCTCGTCGTCGCGATCGACGGCGTGACGGTCGCGTCAGCGCCGGTCGCGGTCGCGGCCGCGAGCACCGGTGGCAGCGGCACGGGCACG
>JBDIAF010000445.1:0-2503 GCA_039812245.1 Agromyces sp.
GCCAGCGCGACGCGCTTGGACAGGTTGCGGTACACGTCGTCGGTGACCCAGCGGGCGAGCTGCTCGAGGTCGCGCGCGCCGGCCATCGCCTCGACGACGCAGTGCGCGAGATTGCGCAGCATCGGCTCGGGATCGGGCAGTTCGGCCCGCGTCGCGGGCTGCCGCCCGAAGTACTCGTCTTCGTCGAAGGGGCCGGGCGCTGCCGCGCGCGCGGTCGCCGTTCGAGCGTGGTGTTCGGGCATCGGTGCTCCAGAAACGAGTGGCGATCGTCGAGACAGGGACTCTCCGACCGGACCACCCCCGGATGGGGGACGTTGGGTGATCCGAGTGAACCGTAATCTGCACTCCGATTCCGTGTCAAGAGCGAAGCGCACCTGTGGACAACCGGCGAGCTGCGCCGTCGCACGCGCTAGCGTCGCATCCCATGCGGTGGGACCAGCTCTTCGACGACCTCGCCGTCCAACTCGACCAGGCGCAGCGCGAGGAGGAGCGCGCGCTCGCGCTCGAGGAGGAACGGCTGCGCCAGGGGCGACTGACCCTGCGCGAGCGGCTCGCGGCGATGCACCGGGCCGGTCGCCCGGTCAGGATCGAGCTGGTCGGCGGCCGGGTGGTCGCCCTCCGCGGATTCGGCTTCGGGCGCGACTGGATCGCGGCCGAACTCGTCGACGCGACGCACCGTCAGACGCAGCTCGTGGTGCCGCTCGCCGCGATCGCGGCGGTGCTGCCCGACCGCGAGCAGCTCGCGCAGAGCCTGGAACCGCAGCCCGAGGCATCCGCCCGGTTGTCGGAGCGCATCGGGCTCGCCTTCGTGCTCCGCGATCTCTGCCGACGGCGCACGCCGGTGCGGCTCACCACGCTCGACGGCGAGGTGCACGGCACCTTCGATCGCGTGCTCCGCGACCATCTCGAGCTCGCGGTGCACGAAGCCGGCACGCCGAGACGTGAGCGCGAGGTCCGCGGGTATCGGCTCGTGCCGTTCGAGCGGATCGTCTCGGTCGGGTTCTGAATCCGGGCGGCCTCGGATCAGTCGACCGGGCGCATGCCTCCCCGGCGGGCGCCCGACAGCTCGACGATGTTGGCGAACTCGCCCTGGTTCCACGCCGCATGGCGGCGGGTCTGCTCGTACTGCTCGTCGATCCACACCTCGAGCTGCGTGCGCTCGACCCGCCACGGGCCCGAGGTGCCGACGCGGATGGCCGGCAGCTCGCCCGAGCGCACGAGTTCGTCGACCGTCGCCGCGTCGACGGCGAGCAGCTCCGCCGTCTCGGCGAGCGTGAGGAAGCGCCCGATCTCGCCGCCCGAACCAGGTGAGGTCATGTCTCGATTATCGACCTCGCGGCGCGGCGCCGCAGCCGATGTGGATAAGTCGGCGGGCGTTTCGCGCGTTCGGGTGACGATGGTGACCGCGGAAGCGCGGATCGGGCATCACGAGAGGAGCGGCCATGGGCTGGCGCACGTCGAACCGGCGGGGAGGACTGCGGGTCGATCCCCGGCTCGTGATCGGGGCACTGCTGGTGGCGAGTTCGACCGCGGGCGTCTGGGCGCTCGTCGCGGGCCTCGACGGCACCGTCGAGGTGTATGCGGCGAAGACCGCCCTGCCGGCCGGCTCCCCGGTCGACGGCGACGACCTCGAGCTCGTGAAGGTGGGGCTCGGCGAACTCGACCGGCAGTACCTGGCGGCCGGCGCGCTGCCCGACGGCGCGGTGCTCGGGCGCACGGTGGGCGAGGGGGAGCTCGTCCCCGCCTCCGCCCTCGCCGCCCCCGAGGAGGAGAGCGGGGCGACCGTCGTCGTCGCCGCTCGCGGTCCGCTGCCGTCGCGCGTCGAGCCCGGCGCCGTCGTCGACGTCTGGGCGGCCGAGGCCGGCGAGCGCGGCGAGTTCGGCGCGCCGGCGGTGCTGGTGCAGAAGGCCGAGGTCGCCGCCGTGCTCGAGGCCGAGGGCATCGCCTCCGCCGGCACGGGCGTCTCGGTCGAGCTGCTGGTGCCGCGCGAGAAGCTCGCCGCCCTGCTCGAGGCGCTCGCCTCCGGCGACGCGATCGACCTCGTGCCGTCGCGGGCGGGGCGCTGAGATGGCCCGCATCGCCTTCGCGCTCGATTCCGCGGCCGAGGATCGCCTGCTCGCCGACGCGGTCGAGCACGGTCACGAGATCGTCGCGCGCGGACTCCGCTGGCGCGATCTCGTCGGGCGACTCGACGAGGTGCACGCCGAGGCGGTCGCGGCGGGCGCCGGTCGCGCGACCTTCAGCGCGGAGCTGCTCGAGGCGTGCGACGCACGAGGCGTCCGCGTCGTGGCGCTGGCGACCGACGACCGGGAACGTGCGCACGCGAACTCGCTGGGGCTCCACGAGGTGCTCGACGCCGGTGCCGGCTGGGGCGAGATCGAGGAGCTGCTCGCGGGGGCTGCGCCCGCGCCCTCCAGGCTCGCCCCGACCGACGCCCACTCGCTTCCCGCCGGACGCGTGCTCGCCGTGTGGGGCCCCGCCGGGGCACCGGGGCGCACCACGC